>JAADGX010000323.1 GCA_013152135.1 Chlorobiota bacterium | reverse complement strand
GGAACCCTGCATGATTGACGGGGCGATGTGCAGGAGCTCGGTCCCCCGCATGATGTAGAGACGGGTTTCATCTTTCCCGACGTGTATCACGTGGGTGATCTCTCCGTCCTTGAAACGGAAGTGCACGCGAACGAGATTGATGAGGGCAATGTCGTTGGTAGTGATGAAGCCGATCTGTGTCGCTCTGCGCTCCCCGCCCCGCGGCAGCATGAACGTTTCCAGGAATGGCAGCGCTTCCAGGCGGGCCGCCGCCACGGCCGATGAAGAAGTGGTCCGGGCGTAGTCCGCCATGTCGGAAGAGAGTTCCACGTTGTGGCTTTGCTGGACGTCCGCGAGGATCTTCTTGAGGATCTTCGCGTTGTTGTCCTTCTTGTTGATGTTGACGAGGAACGTCTGTGTCACGGGTTCGCCGTAACTGATGGCAAGGGGAGCTCGCTTGACGTAGTGCGCTTGCAGAAAGTCGATGATCTCGTGATCATCCGCTTCTTCGTTGTCGGACGCGTCGAGGAAATCGAAATCGTCATCGTCGCCGGAACCCGCCTTCACTGTATGGCTGATGGAAATTGTCTGGGAGGCCAATTCCCGGACCAGGATCTTGGACCCCGCCCGTGTCACCACCGCCAGGCGCAGCAGGTCTCCCTCGATGGAGAGCCCGATGCATGTCTCGGATCGCGGTTGAATCAGTTTCATGGCATTGCCTCACTAATCAGGTTCTTTGTATTTAGAAGTTGATGCATTCGTTTTTTATTGTTCGCGTAGTTCATGGCGTCTTCCGGCCGGATGATGTGTTTTTTCACCAGCCGTCTCAGATCCTGCTCCATGGTGTGCATCCCGTGCTGGCTCCCCTCTGTAATCATCTGGTAAATTTCACCCGTGTTGCCGTTCTTGATGGCCGCCCTGACGGGTGCCGTCACGTTGACGATCTCGGTGGCCAGGACGCGTTTGCCGTCGGTGGAGGGGAGGAGTTTCTGGGAAACGATGATGCGCAGCACGTCGGCCAGGCGGAGTCGCACCCGTTCCTGTTCGTTCACGGGACATTCGGCCACGATGCGATCGATGCTTTCCACCGCGGACGAGGTATGCAACGTAGAAAAGACCTTGTGACCGGAGTCGGTGATTTCCAGCGCGGCCATGATCGTCTCCGGATCCCGCATCTCGCCGATAACCACGATATCCGGGTCCTGCCTCAGGGCTTGGACCGTCCCTTCCTTGAACGACAGCACGTCCAGCCCGACTTCCCGGTGGCGGACGATCGACCGCATGGGGGTATGGATGTACTCGATCGGCGCGCCGATAATAATGATGTGGCTCTGTGTGCGCCGGTTGTTCATGTCGATGATGGCATCGAGCGTGGTGCTCTTGCCGGATCCCGTGATGCCCGTGATAAGTATGAGCCCTTCCTTGGTGTGCTCCAGGCTCATCAAGCGGGCGACGGCAGGATGGAAGCCGTAGACGCTGAAAGGAAACACCGTGGCGTTGATGGCGCGCATGTTCAACGCCAAGGCTTCCAGGTCGAAATAGGCCGTGGCCCGGTATCGCTGTCGGCTCGAGTTGAAATGGGTCTCGTATGAAAAGTCAAGGCTTCGCATTTTGAGAAGCAGCGTACGCTGGTTTTCCGTCAACAAGCTCATGATGAAAATATCGGCGTGCGATCCCGGCAGGGGCGGGAGGCTGTCGACCGGTTGTTTCTCGCCGTGAATGCGGAACCAGATTTTTCCCGTGGCGCCGTGAGAACCAAGATCAACATCCGAGCCTTCGAGCCGGCGCAGTTCGAACAGGATCCTCGTCATGAACAGGCGGATGACCTGCCGGTGTTCATGACTGAAGGAGGCCACGATGCGTGAGATCATGTCCAGGCGCTCGATACCGTGCAGGTAGGACGGCAGCCTGCTGTTGATTTCATCGAGGATCGAAAGCGCTTGTCGCCACGACAATCCGTTCCCTTCGTGATAATCCATTCCCGCGCGGTCGGCGGCAATCTCGTTTTCGGGCGCGGCACCGTCGTGTGCTGTTCCTTCGACAGCCTTCGGTTCGATATGTTGATCAGAAGTTCTCATGAATCATTCCATCTGTGATATTATTCGTAGTACTTGACAATTTTCCACTCGACGAGGTTCAACTTGTCGAGGACGGTGTTGATGGCGGTTTCCGAGTAATAGAAACCGGGGTTACCGTTGATGCGGATGACAGTTTCGGTATCGGATCCGGATCCTTCGTCATCGTTGTCCTTATCCTTATCCTTGTCCTTGTCTTTATCCTTGTCTTTGTCTTTATCCTTGTCCTTGCATCCGTCCTTGTCCTTGTCCTTGTCTTTGCACCCGTCCTTGTCTTTATCTTTATCTTTGTCTTTATCCTTGTCCTTGCATCCGTCCTTGCCGCCGTGCATGCTTTCATGCATTCCTTTGCAGCAACAGCATCCGTTCGGGTCGGATCCGCCGCTATGGTCCATTTTGCCGTGGCCGCCTCTTCCCATACCCATGCCGCCTCCGCTTTTTCCTCCGCATTTATCGTTGTCGTTGTCCGAGCCACCGCCCATACCCATGCCGTGTCCGGAACCGTTGTCTTTATCGCCCTTATCTTTCTTGATATGGTGATAGAGCGGCATCTCCCACAAGAAATTCCCGAACTGGTCGTAGACAAAGACGGTAAAGGAATTGTCGCGGAGCGCGACGTCGTTCTGCACGACTTTGGGCTCGGTCCCTCGCATGATGGCGAGGTTGTCGAGAGTGATTCTGAACCGTGTGATATTGCTGAGACCGGTTGCGACGAAGAAATCCGATGATCCGTTGCGGGTGAAATCGGTGCCGGAGACGTCGATGTTTTGTCCCTCTGCGATGATCTGGTAGCGTCCGGATGCTTTATCCGCATGGCGGAAACGGACGCTCAGGTTTTGCTTGCTTCCCACGATTCGCCGGAACAACAGCAGGCGGTCGTTGAGGATGTCCAGCGTGGGGCCGTACTTGTCGTCCCACTGGTGTTGATGAAAGAGCTCCTTCGTTGTCGGCCGGTTGAAGATGTCGACATCGAAATGCCCCCCCGGAAGACCGGGATCGGTGGGGTCGCCGTTGGAATCGAGGAACTCCATGTCCTCGCCGTCGTCGCCGTCGCCGGTAATCAATATCGCGCCGTAAATACGGGGATTACCGCTGCTTACCATGAAGGTGCCCCCGGTGCTGATGACGATTCCTTCCCAGTAGAAATTCCCCTTCAACGTCAGGTTGCCTTCCACGATGAGGATGCCCGCTCCGCGCACGTTGCCCCCGATCTCGATGCTATGATCGGCGTAGACGATCTCCGGGTTGTTGAGCGTCCCGTAGGTTGTGTTGCCCGTGTACTTGGTTCCCGTCAGTGTACGCGTGGCGCGCTGTTTCCATAACGCCGCGATGCCGTTGACATCCCAGTTCTTCTTGTATTTGGCGATACTTGGAGCGCTGGTGCTGCCGGTAATGTTGTCCTTCTGTTGTCTCGACAGGCCGTTGACGAGGCTGGAAACCATACCATTTGTTCGCACCGCTATTCCCAGTACCGGAGCGCCGCTTCCCATGCCTCCGCCGGGCTGGTTGTCTCTTCCATCGACGCGATACGCGTTGCCGTTGATGTCGAACTGCGTCTTGTCGCTGGCGATGGTGATGGCACCCTCCACGTAGGTCAGGGGCCCTTCCTTTTGAACCAGGGCCTTGACGACGTGGTTGATCCGGTTGAAGACCCCGACGGAGTAGACCCGCTTGTGTTCGTTGTCCACCGGAATGATCGTCACCTTGCTGTATCCCTGCGCCATGACCTTGGAACTCCAACCGGTTTTCCATTTGGGGTCCAACGTCATTTTACTCAGCGCAAGCTCGACCCCGCTGTTGGCGATGTTTTGCGCGAGGGTTTTGCTGTACGCTTCAACTGCATTCTCCGTGGCCGCGAGATCGTTGGTCATCATATTCAGGTTGCCCGTACTGAAAACGACGCCCATGCTCACCACGAGAACTATAACCATCCTACCCATGCTGTACCTCCTTCTTTATGTGAATACTGCCAGTTCTCATCTCGTTATAAGTTCAGGTTCATGGGATAAAACGTAACGCTGGCATATGCTCCTCCGTAGTCGCCTTCGTACGCTTGGGGGCTCTGGGTGAGAATTTCCAGGCCGATTCCCTTTATGTCGGCAAGGGTGCTTGTTTCAACTCCGTCTCCATCATAGTAATGGAGGCGAAATACGGTGATACCTGTACCCCAGGAAACGGGGTCTTCGCTGTTGACCTGACGATACACGGGGAAATCATCGGGGTTGTCCGTCCAACTGTAGTCGTCAATCGTTCCGACGTAGTAGCGGACGGTATCGACGATGCCGTCGTCTTCCAGGTCGGCAAGAAATGTAATCGCGTTAGAATCTGCTTCGAGAATCGCCGGATCGGATGAGACGTTGTACCCGGCTTTCGTGATGTCGAAATTGAACATCTCATAGAAGTAGTTGAGATGATCCTGTGATATTGTCTCGAGCGTGGATCGCGCCTGCTGCCCGCTCTGGAACTGCGTGGCCGCAAGCAGCGAGAGGAGGACGATTCCTCCTATCAGCATTGCTCCGATATAATCTATTGCTGTATTCATGGCTTACCTCCATATCCCACGGATGTACGGTATTCTCAGGGTGTCCTTGATGTATGGACTGTACACCTTGACGGTGATCCGTTTCGCCTCGGTCGGTGATTTCCGAACGACGTCCGGGAGATCGGGATCGACGTACTCGACTTTGGTGAAGGTTTGAAAACTCCCGACGCGGTCGGAATAAACGATTTTCTGCACGTTGTTATAGTCGTCGACGTCGTTGAACGTCGTGAGTGTTTCGCCGGATTCGTAACCCAGCCTGTCCGCGTCGGTCATGCTGTTGACCGTTTTGGTCAACCCTATATCCGAGTTCTGGTCGAACGCCTTCACCCGGATCTCTTCGATAACGCCGCGGGCGGCGGCATTCGCGGCAAGTGTCGTTTCCGCGTTCATCATTTGTTCGTTGGAGCGAATAATGTTTCTGTTCACCGTCAATACGTTCAGCGACAGAATCATAATGGCTCCGATCGTCAGCATCATTTGTCCTGTGCCCATCATGTCCCTCCCTTGCTGTGGTTGGATATCATTAAGACTGTATTTTTCATTTTGTCATTGATCATTTCGTTTTTCCTTTCATTAGCCCGGTTCAGGCACGGAAACCCGTGAGTGTAATATTTTATGTTCGCCGTCATAGTCCGTGTTCTCGTTATCAAGTATCCTTTTCCGGTTCTCATGATTATTCCATGTTGTCCGTGGTTGCCGCAAAGACTTCCTGGATGCACGCCCGGCCTTCCAGCACGCGGGCGCGCGCGGAGGCGCGGAGAGAAAGCATCCCGTGCTTTTGTGCCAGTTGGCGGACGATGTCTTCGTCGATATCCGAGCCGGATTTCAGGATGGCTCGCCGGATGTCCGCCGTGAAATACAGCGCTTCGTGAATGGCGGCCCGGCCTTTGTATCCGCCGTTGCAGTTGGGACAGCCGACCGGCTCGTAGAACGTGTTGGTGGCGATTTCCTCGTCGGTGAAACCGGCGGCTTTGGCCATGGCCACGTCGATCTTTTCCACTTTTCGCTTGCATTTTTCGCATAACGTTCTGATCAACCGTTGAGCCACGATGAGGTTGATGGCATACGCGATCAGGAAGGGCTCGATCCCCATCTTGTACAAGCGGCTCACGGCGCTGGGCGCGTCGTTGGTGTGCAGTGTTGAAAACGTCAGGTGGCCCGTATTGGCCAGTTTGATGGCGATGTCCGCCGTTACCTTGTCGCGCATCTCGCCCACCATGACGATGTCGGGATCGTGCCGGAGGATCGCGCGTATGGCGCGGTCGAAATCGAGCTTGGGTCCCAGTTTGATCTGGCGCGCGCCATCGATAACGTATTCAACCGGGTCCTCGACCGTGAGGACGTTCACGTCGGACGTAATGACCGAGTGCAAGGCGGCGACCAGGGTGGTGGATTTTCCGCTCCCCGTAGGGCCGGTGAGTATGACCATGCCCTGGGGTTTGCGTATGGACTTCACGAAGACCTTGTAGGCATACGGCTGGAAACCGATCTTGCGCAAGTCGGTGATGACTTTCCGGTTGTCCAGTACCCGGATGACGATGCTCTCGAGCTTCTGGGTCATTTCGAGTGCGACTACCGGCAGGACGGACACGCGGAACCGTATGACCACATTGTCGATGACCCGCTGGATGAATCCGTCCTGGGCGAGTTCGCGGTTGAAGCGGTCTGTTCCTTTCGACCGGTCTTTGATGACGGCGCTGATGGCCTCGGGCCTGGTTCCTTCCTGGAGGTGCCAGAGTTTCAGCTTGCCGTCCACACGAAAGTGAAATTCGGTGCCGCGTTTGCCCGGAATAATGTGAATATCGCTGGCTCCCTGTCGAACCGCTTCCACAAGCATGCCCTCGAAGAGGTTGACGAGCATGCTCTTGTTGATTTCGCGGTCGAGCGCTTCCTCGTCGACGAGCGATTCCTCGAAATCATCCTCGGAAATTTCGCCTTCGATGTCCTTGATGCTTTCGAGATAGGCATTGTCGCCGCGCAGGAATTCTTCCAGCAAGGGTTGAAGCTGGGTAATGCGCGCATACACGACTTCGTATTTACGGGCGCGGAAATAGTACGCGATGCGGGGCAGGGCGCGATGGGTCGGATCTCCGGCGACGATAATCAGCTTTTCGGGCTGGTTCTCATCGAATTTGAGGGGCAGGGCTTTTGCTTCGACAAGCAATTCCCGTTGCTCGGGCGTGAGGCTTTCCACCATCTGCCGGATGAAACTCAGGCGTTCCTCTGTAAGGGTCTTTTCGTCGAGGCTGACCTCTTTGAAGGCATACACGTGCGCCACTTCCCGGAAAACCAGGTCGTGGTCGATATTGAAATCAGAAACAAGAATTTGCGCGATATTACGCTGTTTTGGACCTTGCTCCCGTTCCTTTACCGCTAGCGCCTTGGTAATGATCTCCGGCTGCACGATGCCCTTGTGCAGCAGCGCAAATCCTACCTTGTCGACGAACTTTTCTCCCGACGAGGAAGCAGCGATAGCCATGCGCGCACCTTTCTAGTGATGGAGGATGTGAAGGCAAGGAGAAGGGTGAGCTCTGCTCCCCGGAAACCGGGCGTCTGCTTAGGCTTGATGAGGGCCGTTTCGGACGAGACGATGGTAATCGCCGTCATTACGACCATGATGAGGAGAGCTATGAAGAGTTGCACGTATTCGACGATTGCTTTGAGTTTGTATGTCGTGTCGCGTTCGTAGTAGTTGGCGAGCTGCAACGCCGTGGCACGAACAGTACCGGTTTCCGCACCGGCATGAAAACGTGAAAGAGCAGTCTTAGTGAAAACGCCGGAAGCTTCGAACGACTCATGCAATCCCTTCCCGTGCTTGAGCATCATGGGAATGGCGATGTTTTTCACCTGCGCCTCGAAGTACCTGTTTCCGGTCGCTTCGCAGGCGATGCGAATGACATCGATGTTTTCACCTGAGCCGCTGTAAAGGGAATAAAAAACGCGGCAAAAAATTTCGATAATAGTTTTATGGATGAGCGATCCCAATACGGGTACTTTCAGTATCCATCTGTCAATATTGAAGCGTCCGTTGTCCGATTTCCAGTAAAAATAGGCCCCCACGAATATTGCGATGTGAATGACCGTGATAACGATGATGTTGTCCACCAGCCAATCGCTGAATTCGAGTGTGGCCGCCGTCATGGGGGGCAGCTCGATTCCGTACTTGGTGAACATCCTGGCGGTCTCCGGGAAGATGTAGGCGACATAGAACAGCGTGGCCAGGAA
>JAADGX010000021.1 GCA_013152135.1 Chlorobiota bacterium | reverse complement strand
ATGGCTTTTCCTTTCTCCCCGATGATGATGCGGCGCTGACTCTCTCGCTCCACGAGAATTTCGGCGCTGATGAAATCCTTCCCCTGCTCGCGCTCCTGGTACTCCACGATAACGACCTCGGTCGAGTAAGGTATCTCCTGGTGAAAATACGAGAAAACTTTTTCCCGGATGATTTCCGCCACGAAAAAGCGTTCGGTCTGATCGCTTAACTGGTCGGTCGGGTAATACGGCGGATGGTGTGGAAGCTTGTCGACAATGGCCTGGACAAGTTCCGGGACCCCATCGCCGGTGAGAGCCGATACGGGAAAGATTTCCTCGAACGACCAGTCTTTGTGAAAAGTTTCGATCAAAGGAAGCAACGCTCCTTTATCACGTACCAGGTCCGTCTTGTTCAAAGCCAGAATCACCGGCGTCGAAATTTGTTCCAGCGCCTTGCGGAGTGGTGCGGGCACGGCGGAACCCGATGAAACAGCACGGTCCGCATCGAGCACAACAAGCGACAGGTCGACGTCGTTCAAGACACTCCGCACTTCGGTCATCATGGCCTTCTGGAGCAGATACCGCGGATCGAGCAATCCGGGTGTATCAATAAAGACGACCTGGTGATCCTGGCCGTTGAGAATTCCCAGCACGCGCCGCCGGGTCGTCTGCGGTTTCTTTGTCACGATAGAAATTTTCGTGCCCAGGATCTGGTTGAGCAAGGTCGATTTGCCTGCATTCGGCAAACCGAACAACCCCACGAATCCCGCCCTGAAATTTTCATTCATGAATATATACGCTCCAGATTTTTCGAACACCCATTGCTTCTGTTACGATATTGGCGATTCTCACGCGACATTACAACTGAAAATACAAGCCCCGTCGCTTTGACTGCAATCCACATCTGAGTATTTTTCGCCTCTGTGAAACTGCATCCGAAAAAATCGCTGGGCCAGAATTTTCTCACCGACCCGAACACGGCCTGTAAAATCGTTCGGGCGCTCGATCCTCAACCCGGCGATAGCATCATTGAAATCGGCGCGGGGACAGGAGTACTTACCCGCCACCTGCTTGCATGCGATGCCGAAATCATCGCGGTTGAAATCGACGAGCGAGCGACAGCCATTCTCGATGAAATAGCTCTTGACGCCCCCAATCTTCGCGTGCTCCAACAAGATATCCTGGACGTGGATTTCCGCGCCCTCGGTATTCGAGCGACGCCCTGCCGAATCATCGGAAACCTTCCGTACTACCTGACAAGCCAGATCCTGTTTCATCTCTTCGATCAGGCTGAGGTCATCAAGGATGCCGTTCTCATGATGCAAAAAGAAGTCGCGGAACGGCTTACCGCGCATCCCCGGACAAAACAGTACGGTATTCTTTCCGTGATGGCCCAGCTCTACAGCGATGTGACAATGTCGTTCACGGTTCCGCCAACTGTCTTCACTCCCAAGCCGCGGGTCATGTCCGCGGTTTTGCACCTCGCTTTTCACACCTCGCGCGTTGCAAGAATTCGAAACATGGATGTTTTCCGGCGTATCGTGCGGGGTACCTTCGGGAAAAGACGGAAAACAATGCTAAATTGCCTGAAGCATATCGAGATGGCTGATCACCTCCCGGACACCTTGACACCGTACCTGGGTTGCAGACCGGAGGAATTGACCGTCGATGATTTTATTTTTCTGGCCAATGAAATCGTGACCCATGACTGACGAACCGGAACAGAACCAGGATGAGCAAAACGAGTTTGACTCCATTGATGGAGTTCTGACCTCGACGCTCCAGGCGGACGATGAGCTCCTGGATGATATCCGCGACTTGATCGAGAGCAAGCAGCGCGGCGCGTTGATCAATATCCTCGCGGATCTCCATCCCGCCGACATCGCCGAAATCATCGATCACCTCACTCCGGATGAATCCGCTTATCTCCTCGAGCTGATGGATGCGGAAACAGCCAGCCAGGTGCTGGTCGAGGTCGAAGAAGCAACCAGGGACTACCTGCTCGATCGCATCCCTCATCCGCGGTTATCGAAAATCGTCGACGAGCTTGAATCCGACGACGCCACGGATATCGTCGCTGAACTGCCCAAGGAAGTTGCCGACAAGGTCCTCGATACCCTTCCGAAAGAGGATTCCGTTGAACTGAAAAAACTGCTTCGCTATCCGGAGGACTCCGCCGGCGGCATCATGGGCACGGAATTCATCGCGCTCCCTGCCTCCGCCACGGTGCAGGACGCAACGGAAGCGGTTCGGGAACTGGCAGAGAAAACGGAGGATATCTACGCCATTTTTGTCACGAACGAGGACGACCAGCTTGTTGGTGTTGTAAGCCTGAAAGCCCTGTTGCTCAATCCCTCGTTCAAGCGGCTCGAGGACGTCATGGACCGTGAAGTGATTTTCGTGCGGGTTGATGTCGATCAGGAAGACGTCGCTAACGTGATGAGGAAATACGATCTTATCGCCATACCGGTCACGGATGAGGACAACCGCGTCGTTGGTGTCATCAACTTCGACGACATCGCCGACGTTATCGATGAAGAGGCCCACGAGGACTTTCAACGCATGTCGGGTCTGAGCGGCGAAGACCAGCGACGCGGGATCAGCGGAGTCATACGGTCGCGTCTTCCATGGCTGTTGCTGGGCCTGGTCGGAGAAATTATCGCGGCTCTTGTCCTCATGAGCTTCGAAGCGACCCTGGAACAAGTCGTGGCATCCGCCTTCTTTATTCCGATCGTCATGGCCATGGGCGGGATTTCCGGCAACCAGGCGGCTGCCGTCGTGGTGCGCGACATCGCTACCGGCGAAACGGAATACGGACATACGCTCCTGCGCATCGGTAGAGAATTCCTCTCCGCTTTATTAAACGGCCTTGCCATCGGTGTGATAATTCTGCTCATCGTATCCATTTGGACGTCGGATGTGATGTTCGGCATCACGCTCGCTCTCTCCCTGGTTACCGTGGTCATCAACGCAACCGTTGTCGGAGCGGGAGTACCCTACGTCCTTCACAAGTTTAATTTTGATCCCGCCATCGCGACCGGTCCGTTCATCTCCACGACCAACGACGCGTTGGGCATCCTCATATACCTCACCTTTTGCTCTCTGATCTATCTCAATTGACATATATCGCTGCATGGATCAAAGAACATCTCCTCCCAATACACGACAACGTCTCTCGGTACTGAAATCGCTCCTTCGTCCGTTACACATCGTGGACGTGGTTAATATTTCCTTCTATTCATTCCTTTCGATTCTCAGCATCGTGTTCCATTCACGCGTCCCTGAATGGTATTGGATCGTTCTCGTGAACACCGTCGGAACAGCCCTGGTCTACACCATCAGCTATCTTTCACGGAACCGGGTTGAAAAAGTCGTGTATCTCCGATTGGTGTATTCGATAATCACCATCGCGGTCGTCTTCAAGGAATTGTACCTGTTGGTACACCCCATCCACCCTACCGACTACGATCAGTCGCTTATCGCTATCGACTATTTCCTGTTCGGCGTTCATCCCACCCGCTGGATCTACCAATTCGCGCATCCGCTGATCACCGAAATTCTTCAGATCGTCTACACTTCGTTCTACCTTCTGCCCGTTTTACTCGGCATCGAGCTGGTCAAGCGAAAGGACTACAAGACATTCGAAGAAACGCTCTTTATTTTCGTATACGGATTCTATCTCTCGTACATCGGATACTTCCTGGTACCCGCCGTGGGACCGCGATTCACTCTTCACGACTTTCACGCGATTTCACAGGAACTGCCCGGGCTGTGGCTCACCAACACGCTCCGGGAGATCGTCAACATCGGAGAATCCATTCCCTCAGGTACCGCGTCGCCGATGAATTACGTCCAGAGAGACGTCTTTCCCAGCGGACATACGGATATCACGCTCATCGTCATGTACCTCGCGGCAAAATACCATTCGAAAATCCGATGGCTGTTATGGACCATCGGGACGCTTCTCATCATCGCCACGGTGTACTTGCGGTATCATTACGTCATTGATTTGATCGCGGGGGCGCTTTTCATGCTGCTGACGGTTAAAAGCGCACCGATTCTTTCCCACTTGTGGAAAAGGTGGGTCTCACGCGCCTGACTCGATCAGCGATTGCATTCCGACATCCGGGAAAAGGCAATTCCCTTCCCACGCTGAGCCCGGCGCTTCTGAATCCCGGTTCCTGTTTTTCCCAGGATTAAAACACCGCCTGTTCTTCATACACGCCGAATACCTCTTTCATGGTATCGGTCATTTCCTGGAGTGTCACGTAGGCGCGGGCGCAATCAAGCATGGGAGGCATCAAGTTGGAACCATCTTCACAGGCGCGACGCAGGGCGTCCAGAGATTCTTTCACCTTGACGTTGTTTCTGTTTTTTCGAAGATCTGTCAAACGCTGTACCTGTATTTGCTCGACTTCAGGAGGAATGTTCAGGATAGGAATATCGACCTTTTCATCCTCGTCAACGAACTCGTTCACCCCGACGATGAATTTTTCCTTGCGCTCCAGCTCGGTCTGGTACCGGTACGCAGCTTCGGCGATTTCTCGCTGGAAAAATCCCATCTCGATGGCAGGGATGACACCACCCAGGGCATCGATCTTCTCGAAATATTCCTCCGCCTGCTTTTCGATCTTGTCCGTGAGCGCTTCCACGTAGTAGCTTCCACCCAGTGGATCAACGGTGTTGATCACACCGGTCTCGAACGCGATCAACTGCTGCGTCCGCAACGCGATCTTTACGGCTTTTTCGCTGGGCAGTGCCAGGGTTTCATCCATGGAATTCGTGTGAAGCGATTGCGTGCCTCCCAGCACTCCAGCCAGCGCCTGGAACGCAGTCCTGACGATGTTGTTCTCCGGTTGCTGGGCGGTCAACGTGCATCCTGCCGTCTGTGTATGGAAACGAAGGAGCCAGCTCCGCGGATTCTTCGCCCCGTATCGGTCGCGCATGCGCCGCGCATAAATTCTTCGTGCAGCACGGAACTTTGCTACTTCCTCGAAGAAGTCGAGGTGTGAGTTGAAGAAGAACGAAATCCGTGGCGCAAAAGAATCAATATCCATCCCGCGTTCCAGGCATGCTTCGATGTACGCGAAACCATCCGCCAGCGTGAACGCCAGTTCCTGCGGCGCCGTGCTTCCGGCCTCACGAATGTGGTACCCGCTCACGGAAACAGTGTTGAACTTCGGCGCTTCTTTCGTGGACCATTCGATCATGTCGGTGATAATGCGCATCGACGGGCGGGGAGGATAAATCCATTCCTTTTGCGCGATGTACTCCTTGAGAATGTCGTTCTGAAGCGTCCCGCGCAAGAGGTTGAACGGCACGCCTTGTTTTTCCGCGACGACAAGGTAGAACGCATAAATATTGATGGCGGAGCAATTGATCGTCATCGAAGTAGAGACCTTGTCCAACGGAATGCCGTCGAACAGTGTCTCCATGTCCGCCAGGGAGCTGATCGCGACGCCGCATATTCCAACTTCACCCTTCGAGAAATGATCGTCGGCATCTCGACCCATGAGCGTCGGCAGGTCGAACGCGGTGGAAAGGCCGGTTTGGCCCTTCTTGAGAAGGTACTTGAACCGCTGGTTCGTATCCTCCGGCGTTCCGAATCCCGCGAATTGCCGCATGGTCCAAATCCTTCCCCGGTACATATTGGGATGAATTCCACGCGTATATGGAAATTCACCCGGAAACCCGAGGTCATCGACGTAATCAAGATCCTGGACGTCCTCAGGCGTGTAAAGTAACTTCACCTCTTCACCACTGACCGATGTGAATTTCATCCCGGTGGTTTTCGCTGCCTTTACTTTTTCTTCCCACGCACGTTTCATCTTTTCGTATTCGTCCTTTTTCCCGTTGGACGAACTGTTATTATCATGAAGACTCATACTGTTTCCATCCGTTTTTTAGAGGCGGTCTATTGAAAGTACATGTTATTTGCTGCGATCATACGTTCGTTTCTTACCCCGCACCAGCTATCGATCCTATCTTCCCTTGCTTCAGCATCGCGCCGTTTGTCCAACCAGTGATCGCGTGTATCCCGGTGTAAAATACAAAAGGGGTTCGTCTCAGCCCAATCGGACGTCCTCCCTCCTTGTCCAACATCGTTCGCGGTAAAATCGTTGCCCGTTTCAGCTCGTTCGGCCGAAACGCAGGTCGAGCTCGGCAAGAGAGAGCTTGATGACGATGGGCCGGCCGTGGGGACAAACGTACGGCATCTTTGTGGCAAAAAGCTGATCGATCAACATGTGCATTTCCGCCGGTGAGAGTTGGTCGCCCGATTTGATGGCGGCGCGGCATCCGAAGGACGCCGCGAGATTGTCCCGCTGGTCGGTGTTTTCCAGGGCCTGGTACTCCTTGAACTGCTCGAGCAGTTCCTCGAGGATGCGCTCTTCCATTCCCACCCGGACGTCCTGGGGAACCCCTTCGACCGTGACGAAATTCGGCGGCTCCAGCTTGAGAACGAAACCCATCCGTTCCAGGTCCGGTCGGAGTTCCTCCAGAAGAGTGTAATCACCGGCAACGACTCGCATCGAGTGCGGAAACAGGAGTTGCTGGGAAAAGGGCAACGCGTGTTCCATCATGTGCAACGCCTTTTCATAGAGGATGCGTTCGTGGGCGACATGCTGATCGATGATCATCAGGCCCGACTTGATGGGAGCCAGGATGTACTTGTTGTGCAACTGCCACAACATGTGGGTATCCGGAATTGTATCGGCCCGGCTCTCCTTATCGACGAGAAACTCACCTTGATCCGTTGTCCGCCCGACGCTGCTTTTGATTGTCTCATCGAGCGACTGAAACAACTCGTTGATCGATTTCTCCATTTCCTGCCGATCGCGAGGGGAGGTCAACATCGTGCGCTCCCGGTAATCCGGCCCGGTGGAAGGATGTGAAGTTCTTTCCTCTTTCATGGGAAATTCCCAATCATCCGGATCATCAGCAGTTCCCGTTCCACCAAACGTCCGCCGCTCTCCCGTCCCTGGTTGCCCCCGGAACTGGAGCGACGGCGTCAAGTCGTGTCGATACAGCCCCTGGCGCACGACGGCTTGCACGAGGTTGTACACGTGACGATCATCGGAGAACTTCACCTCCAGTTTCTGCGGGTGAACATTCACGTCCACCATCCTGGTATCCACGTTCAGAAAAAGAATGTACATGGGATACTCGGAGTTCGGATCGATGAGGTGTTCGTACGCCTTGAACACGGCGTGGTTTATCGACCGATTGATGATGGGCCGGGTGTTCAGGAAAAGGAATTGCTGGCCGCGGGTCTTGCGGGCGTAGTTCGGACGCCCGATAAAACCGGAAACAGACAGGGTATCCGTGCGCTCTTCCACCTCGATGAGTGACGACGCGATCTTTTCTCCAAACAGGGTCTTCACCCGTTCGAGAAGAGAACCCGGCGGAACATCGAGGATCACTTGCCCGTCGCTCGTGAACTTGAAACGGATATTCGGATAAGCGAGAACGTATTTCTGGACGGTGTCCGATATATGCCGGAACTCCGTCGAGTTGGATTTGAGAAAGTGCCTGCGTGCGGGGGTGTTGAAGAACAAGTTCTTGACCGTAATCGAAGTGCCGACCTGGGCCTGGGCCTTTGTTATCTCCTCCACCTCGCCTCCAGCAATCCGGACGTGCGTCGCCACCTCGTCTTCCTCGCGGCGGGTCTTCAGCTCGACTTGCGCAATCGAGGCAATCGATGACAACGCTTCGCCGCGAAAGCCGAAGGTCTTGATGGCTTGCAGGTCTTCCACAGTCTCGATCTTGCTGGTCGCGTGACGCTCGAATGCCATGAGCACGTCTTCCTCGCTCATCCCGCTCCCGTTGTCTATCACCTGGATCAAGTTTTTCCCCGCGCCTGCAATAATGATCTCGACAGTATCTCCGCCCG
>JAADGX010000166.1 GCA_013152135.1 Chlorobiota bacterium | reverse complement strand
GGGGTGGTGGTCATGTCTGCATCGAGAGCCCGTGAGCTGAATATTTCGCCGGTGGCGCGTATTGTGAGTTCCGGGACCTCCGGTGTCGATCCTCGAATCATGGGTATTGGCCCGGTGCCGGCGACGAAGCTGGCGTTACAACGGGCGGGTTTGACCTTGGATCAGATCCAGGCCGTGGAATTGAACGAGGCCTTCGCTGTGCAAAGCCTGGCCGTCATTCGGGAGCTGGGTCTGGACATGGAGAAAGTGAACCCGCACGGCGGCGCCATCGCTCTCGGTCATCCCCTGGGATGCAGTGGTGCGCGTATCGCGACCACGCTTCTTCATCATATGAAACGAACAGAAAAAGCACTTGGACTGGCGACGATGTGCGTAGGAGTGGGGCAGGGGGTAGCAGTGGTATTTGAGAGTATATGAAACGAACGAACTGCCGTCATTCCACGAACACGTGATAGCCGGCTATGGCAGGAATAATCGAAATTTTCACAACACAGCGGGATCAAGTTCATGCGACCATTTATCATAGCAGGTAACTGGAAAATGCATACGACACTCGGCGAAGCCGGGGCGTTGGTACAGGGGATTCGCACGGGCCTGGACGGAGTACCGGCGGATCGCGTTCGTGTGATCGTTTGTCCCCCCTATATTTCGCTTCACAGTGTCCATGAAATTATTCGTAATTCCGTTATTGCCTTGGGAGCGCAGAACATGCACGAGCAGGACGCGGGCGCCTATACGGGTGAGATAAGCGCAGCCATGCTCCGGTCGGTGGGATGTGAATATGTCATCATCGGGCACTCCGAACGGCGCAAATACTTCCACGAGACGGATGAGCTGGTAAACGCGAAGATCAAAAAAGCCGTGGAAAACGGTCTTCGGCCAATTGTGTGCGTCGGCGAATTGCTGGAGGAGCGGGAGCGCGGTGCCACTGTGGAAATTGTTTCCAGGCAGGTGCGCGCCGCGTTCGACGGCCTGGGCGCCGATCACATCCGGAAATGCATCATTGCTTACGAACCGGTGTGGGCAATTGGAACAGGGAAGACCGCCACACCACAGCAGGCGCAGGAGGTGCACGAGATCATCCGTGGCCTTGTACGCGAGGCGGCGGGTGGTGAGGTCGCGGATCGGTTTGTTATTCTGTACGGCGGGAGCATGAAGCCGGAGAACGCCGGGGATTTACTCTGTCAGCCTGATGTGGACGGCGGATTGATCGGCGGGGCGAGTCTCAAGGCCGATTCATTTATTGCCATCGTCAAGGCCGCCGAACGCCTCGGGCAGACCGGGTGACGGTTATTTCCTTGATTTTCCTTAAATGATACTCTAATTTTCATTCATTGTATCTGTTTGCACAAAACGAGATCGCGGGCATTGCAAAAACGCAAGAAACAGTCATCCGAGGATAAAGCCGAGCAGCAACACCTGTTGGAACAGGGAAAC
Source organism: Chlorobiota bacterium (assembly GCA_013152135.1). GTDB lineage: Bacteria > Bacteroidota > Ignavibacteria > SZUA-365 > JAADGX01 > JAADGX01. The sequence continues at coordinate 6,446 of JAADGX010000166.1, read as the reverse complement.
ATTCCCCGTCACATTGCAATCATCATGGATGGAAATGGACGGTGGGCGAAAGCGCACGGCTTGAATCGTATCAACGGTCACCGCCAGGGTGTGAATTCGGTGCGGGAAATCGTGGAAGTGTGCGGGCAGCTTGGTGTTTCATACCTGACGTTGTACACGTTTTCCACGGAGAACTGGCGCCGGCCGGCGGACGAAGTATCCATGTTGATGCGCTTGCTCCTGAAAGCTTTGCGCGATGAAACCGACGCCTTGCACGAGAACAACGTCCGCCTTCTCACCATCGGTGATACTGATAGTCTGCCGGAAAAAGTCCGGATCGAGCTGTGCGAATCTGTTGAGAAAACGGCGTCCAACACCGGTCTTACGTTGATTCTTGCTTTGAGCTACAGTGGCCGGTGGGACCTGACGCAGGCCATGCGGAAGATCGCCCGCGAGGTCCAGGAGGGTGACCTGACATGGAACGAAGTCACCGAGTCCGTCATCGAGGATCATCTTTCCACCGCGGGCATCCCGGATCCCGATCTACTCATTCGCACAAGCGGGGAAATGCGTATCAGCAATTTCCTGCTTTGGCAATTGGCGTACACCGAATTTTTCGTGGTGTCGAATTACTGGCCGGAATTTCGCCGAAAGGCGCTATACGACGCGATTCGAGCTTTCCAGCGACGGGAGCGTCGTTTCGGAATGGTGAGCGAACAATTGCAAACCTCTTCTCCATCAAAATCATCCCTGTTACGAAGCGCCATTGATGCTTTCACGAGTCTTTAAGCCCGTCAGCGTTGCCTTGCTGTGTGTTCTGTTCGTGGGCAATGTGTTCGCCCAGGAGGCGGTCCCGAAGACCTATCGGATTCTCGGGTTATCGGTAGAGGGACATATTACCTCCGATCCGGCTATGATCATTCCCACCTCCGGCCTCCGCGTCGGCGATCAAATCACCTTGCCCGGCGACCAAACGCAAAAAGCCATCACGAGGCTTTGGAACCTGAAAATATTCAGTGACGTGCAAATCGTCGTTTCCAAGGAAACCCCCGATGGCATCTATTTGACAATCCGGGTGAAGGAATATCCGCGGCTTGAATCGGTTGTCGTGACCGGTAACGATGAATTGAGTGAAGAAGATGTTCGCTCCAAGGTCAGCCTGATTCGCGGGCAGATTATTCGGCCCCAGATTTTGAGCAAGATTGTCCGGGCACTGAAAAAGGAATACCAGGAGAAGGGGTATCTCCTGGCGGAAATCCACCCGGAAATAGTCCCGGTCAAAGAAAGTCGCAACAGGGCGAACCTGGTCATTTCCATTGACGAGGGGCCGGAAGTCGAGATTGCTTCGATTACGTTTACCGGCAACCATGCTTTTGACGATGACGAATTGCGCTCGGCGATGGACGAAACCGATCAGAAAAAATGGTGGAAATTCTGGGGGAGCGCGCGGTTCGACCGCCAGGCGTTCAAGAAAGACAAGCAACTGATTATCGACTTCTACCGTGAGCATGGTTACCGCGACGCGGAGATTCTCTCGGACTCCATTTGGTACGATGATTCCGGGGAGAACATGTACATCAACATCCGGGTTAGCGAAGGGCCGCAGTATTTTGTGCGAAATATCATATGGCAAGGAAACTCGGTATACGACGATTCCGTCCTGGTGGAACGCCTCGGGTTCAAACCGGGGGACGTTTATGACAAGAAGACGTTTGACGCGAACCTTCGGGGGAACCAGGAACAAACCGATGTAGCCTCGCTCTATCTCAACAGCGGCTACCTTGGATTCAACGCGGAAGTGGAGGAGCGCCGTGTCGCCTCCGACAGCTTGGACCTGGTGATCTCCATACGCGAAGCGCACCAGTTCCGCATTGGTCACGTGTACCTGAAAGGCAACAACAAGACGCGTGATAAAGTCATCCGCCGCATCTTGTATACGAGGCCGGGTGATTATTTCAGTCGTGCCGCCATCATCCGGAGTATTCGCGAGCTGGCCACGTTGAATTATTTCAACCCGGAAACCATCAGTCCGGAACCACGACCGGTGAACGATTCCACGGTCGATATCGTGTACAAGCTGGAGGAGCGGTCGAGCGACACGTTCAATGCCTCGGTCGGATACAGCGGGACGTTCGGAGTGACAGGCGCCATAGGATTGACGTTCAACAACTTTGACATCACCGCACCGTTCACGGGAGGAGGCGGGCAGGTACTGAATCTGGATTGGCAGTTCGGCGAAGCCAGCAGGTTCCGTATTTTCTCGATCAATTTCACCGAGCCCTGGTTCATGGACACACCCACGTCCATTGGGTTTTCGCTTTTCGATGAACGCCAGCAGTACTACTATGATCTGCGTCGGACGGGGATTTCGGGGAACATCGGGCGGCGTTTCCGCTGGCCGGATGATTACTTTCGTGGCGACTGGTTCGTGCGTTTTCTTCAATACGACGTGAAGAACGGCGGCATCCTCTATGATACCGGAATCCGGTCCGAGGTCAGCATCACCCAGGTGATTTCCCGCAACAGTCTGGACAGCCCGATTTTTCCCTCGCGCGGCACGCGGTTCTCCCTTACGACAACTATCAGCGGGGGTATTCTGCCGGGTGAAACTGATTACCAGAAGCACAATCTGAGCTTGGACTGGTTCACGCCTTTGCTGAAGATCAAGGAGCAGAGCCGGTTGACCTTATACACCGGGGCGGAATTCGGACTTCTGAAGGGATTCTCCGACGATTCATACATACCCCCCATAGAGTATTATTTCATGGGCGGGAACGGGTTACAAATTCAGACCTTGCCCTTGCGCGGGTACGAGGATCGCAGCATCGGTCCCCGCGAGCGCGGTATCGTGCGGGGAGGAACGGTATTCTCCCGCTACGTAATGGAACTGCGTTTTGCCGTGACGCTGAACCCGATGCCGATTTACGTTCTGGCGTTTGCCGAAGGTGGCAACACGTGGCTCGACCTCCAGCACGCCGATCCGTTTGATTTAAAGAAAAGCGCCGGTTTCGGAGCCCGGATTCTCATCATGGGTGTGGGCTTGATCGGATTTGATTACGGATACGGTTTTGACGATGTTGATCCGTTGGATGGAAAGCCCGATGGATGGCATTTCCATTTCCAATTCGGCAGGGGATTCTGACACAGGTGAAACTTTTTACTCAAAGATTTGTAAAAACAGCTAACATTCAATAATTAACAAGCAGAGGTAACCGTGCTCGTGAGAAATGCAATCCTATTCATTCCGGCTCTTCTCCTTGTCTCAGCTCTCACCCAGGCGCAATCCGTGCGCATCGGATACGTCGATTCCCAGAAAATATTCGATGGGATGCCGGAGGCGAAGAAGGCCCAGGAAAAAATGGAAAAGCTTATCAGTTCCTGGCAGGATGAGCTGGATAAAATGCAGAAAGAGTTCCAGGAGAAATACCAGGATTTTCAGGCCAAACAAGGCATGATGACCGACGAAGCCAAGCAGAAAGCCCAGCAGGAACTGGTGGAGCTCGACCGGAAGATCCAGAAATTCCGCAACGAAAAATTCGGCCAAGACGGTGAAGCGGTGCGCGAGCGGCAAAAAGCGTTGAAGCCACTGCAGGAAATTGTTATGAAAGCGATTGAAAAAGTCGCTCGGGAGGAAAAGTTGAACTTTGTATTCGACAAGTTACAGGATGCGTCGTTATTGCTCTATGCCGATGAAAAGTTCGACTATACGTTCAAGGTGCTGGACGTGATAAAACGCGGCAAGTAAATCGCAGGAGATTTCCATGAAACACATTATTACCTCTATCGCTGTCTTCCTGCTGTTTCTGAGTGGTTTCGGAAACACGGGTTTTGCACAGTCGAAAATCGGCTACGTGGATATCGATTACATCCTCAAGAACCTTCCCGAGGCGCAGGAAGCCCAGCGCAAGCTCGATCAACTCGTGGACACCTGGCAGAAGGAGTTGAGCAAGCTGGAAAAGGAATGGCAGGATAAATTCGAAGACTATGACAAGCGGAAGCTGATACTTACCGATGCGGGCAGGGCGGCCGCGGAAAAGGAACTCCGGGAACTGGACCAGAAAATTTTGAACTTCCGGGATCAGAAATTCGGGCAGAACGGGGAATTATTCAAGAAGGAAGACGAACTTATGAAACCCATCCAGGACAAGGTCTTTGCCATGGTGGATGAGATCGCCAAGGCGGAGGACTATGATTACATCCTGGACAAAAGTGGGGGAGTCATCATCTTGTACGCCAAGGACAAGTACGACCTGACCCAGAAAGTCCTGGACAGGTTATTAAAGAAATAACATGACGACCATGGAGACCATCACTGCATCACAGCTCGCGGAAATTGTCGGGGGGACGATCGAGGGTGATCCCTCGGTATTCGTTCATCGTATGGCGAAGATCGAGGAAGCCGGACCGGGCGAATGTACTTTCGTAGCCAACCCGAAGTATGAAAAATACATCGCCACGACCGGGGCATCGGTCATCATCCTGTCGGAATCCGCATCGTGCACACGCGATGACATTACGATCATTCGTGCGCGAGACGCCTATCTGGCATTTGTGAAAAGCCTGGAATTCTTTTATACGCCGCCGCAGTGGTTGACGCCGGGCGTCTCCGACACCGCGATACTTGCCGCCGATGCATTCATCGGCGAAGGAACGTGGATCGGTGAATTCGTGGTAGTGGGGAAGAATACCCGTATCGGAAAGAATTGCCGTATCGGGCATGGTGTGATCATCGGTCCCGACGTTACTCTCGGTGATGAAACCGTTCTCTATCCCAACGTCACCGTGCTTTCGGGCAGCCGGATCGGTACGCGCGTGACGATTCACTCGGGCACCGTGATTGGAAGCGACGGGTTTGGGTTCGTTCCCGTTGGCGAGCGCTTTGAAAAAATCCCCCAGACGGGAATCGTGGTCATCGAAGATGACGTGGAGATCGGCGCAAACTGCGCCATTGATCGCGCCACTCTCGGCGAGACCGTTATTCGGAAGCGCGCAAAGCTCGATAATCTCATCCAGGTTGCGCATAACGTCGAAATCGGTAGCGATACCGTGGTGGCGGGGCAATCGGGATTTTCCGGGAGCACAAAGGTGGGCCAGCACGTTATCATCGCCGGGCAGGTCGGCATTGCGGGGCATCTGGAGATCGCGGACCATGTGACCATAGCGGCGCAATCCGGCGTATCAAAATCGCTCACACAGGCCGGCAAAACGTACTGGGGATCGCCCGCCAAGGAGCACCACCAGGCGCTGCGTCTCGAAGGCGCAATCCGTCAACTGCCCGAGCTCATCAAGAAAATCCGGGAGTTGGAGGAAAAAATCGAAGCTCTCGAATCTTCCGGCATCACCATCTGATTCATTCTCTTCGCGTATGCCCGCGGAGCGTTATGCGTGTCCGCGGGCAAGAACTTCTTTCAAGTATTTGCCAGTGTAACTTCGCGTGGATGTCGCGACTTCTTCAGGCGTGCCTTCCGCCACGATCTCACCTCCACGGTCTCCTCCTTCCGGACCCAGGTCGATGATGTAGTCGGCACACTTGATGATTTCGAGATTGTGTTCGATGACGACAATGGAATGTCCGTTTTCAATGAGGGCCTGGAAGCATTTCAAGAGCACTGCGATGTCGTCGAAATGCAGGCCGGTAGTCGGCTCGTCGAAGAGGAACAGCGTATGTTCCTGGCGGTTGTTTCCCAGGTGAGAAGCGAGTTTCAGGCGTTGGGCTTCTCCTCCTGATAACGTTGGAGCCGGTTGGCCCAGCTTTATGTACCCAAGCCCGACGTCGCTCAACACCCGGAGCTTGGCGGCGATGCGCGGCACGCGGGAAAAGAATTCCAGCGCTTCCTCCACCGTCATGTCCAGGATATCGACGATGTTTTTTCCCTGGTACCGGACCTCGCGTATTTCCTTCTTGTAGCGCGTTCCCTTGCAATCTTCGCATTGCAGATAGAGATCGGCGAGAAACTGCATCTCGACCTTGATGTAGCCCTCACCTTCGCAAGTCTCGCAGCGGCCGCCGGGTACGTTGAAAGAAAAGAAACCGGGGCTGAAACCATGAATGCGGGAAGCGGGGGTCGAGGCGAACACGTCGCGAATGGCATCGAAGGCCTTGATGTAGGTCACGGGGTTGGAGCGGGGGCTCCTGCCGATCGGGGACTGGTCGATCATTTCGACCGCTGTGAGGGTCTTGCCCCCGCTGAATCCGCTGAACGTTCCCACGTCGCTTTCGTGCGCCCCGGTGAATTGTTTCTTGAGCCCGGCGTACAGGATGTCGTGTACCAGCGTGCTTTTCCCGGATCCGCTCACGCCGGTGATGCATACGAAGCGTCGCAACGGAATGGCGACGTCCATGCCCTTGAGGTTGTGCTGGGTCGGTGCTTTGACGACAAGGGTTCCGTCGCGGCCTTTCCTGCGCCGTGCCGGGATGGGAATCACCTTCTTTCCGGAAAGATACTGGCCGGTCAGGGATTTCTTGA
>JAADGX010000228.1 GCA_013152135.1 Chlorobiota bacterium | reverse complement strand
GTTGAGCGCCTCTTGAATTCCCTGAGACACCGCCGGGATGTATTCTCGCGGGATTTTGCCTCCCACGATAGCGTTTTCGAACTCGAAGCCCTGCTTGCTTTCCGTCGGCCCGATCTCCAGAACGACATGAGCGTACTGACCATGTCCGCCCGTCTGGCGTACAAATTTGGACTCCTGCCGCACCGTCTTCCGGATCGATTCGCGGTATGCCACCTGAGGACGCCCCACGTTCGCTTCCACGTTGAACTCACGCCGCATGCGGTCGATGATAATCTCGAGGTGCAACTCGCCCATCCCGCTGATGATCGTCTGGCCTGTTTCCGCGTCGGTAGAGATGCGAAAGGTCGGGTCTTCATCGGCCAGCTTGCTCAAAGCGGTATTCAACTTGTCCTGATCCGCTTTTGTTTTGGGTTCGATCGCGATACCGATGACCGGCTCCGGAAATTCCATTTTTTCCAGGACGATAGGATCGGATTGATCACACAGCGTATCGCCGGTCCTGGTATACTTTAATCCAATAGCGGCGCAAATATCGCCGGTGTACGCCGTCTCCACGTCCTCGCGGTGATTGGCGTGCATCCGGAGAATCCGCCCGAGGCGTTCCTTCTTTTCGGCTATCGAATTGTACACGTAGGAGCCTGCATTCACTTTTCCGGAATACACGCGGAAAAACGTGAGCTTTCCAACAAACGGGTCCGTCGCAATCTTGAAGGCCAAGGCGCTGAATTTCTCGTCATCACTCGGCTTTCGCTCCACGCGATCACGCATATTGACGTGATGGCCCACCGTGGCTCCCACGTCGAGAGGCGACGGGAGGTAAGAAATCACGGCATCCAGCAGACGCTGTATCCCCTTGTTTTTGAACGCCGAACCACACACGACGGGGATGATTTTTCCCTCGATGGTCGCTCGACGCAACACGGCATCGACCTCCTGTGCACTGATTTCTTCGCCCTCCAGGTACTTTTCCAGGAGGGTGTCATCGATGTCGGCCACACCTTCGAGCATTTTCGTACGATACTCGCGGGCTTTCTCCATGAGATCGTCAGGGATATTGATCTCGTCCCAGGAAGTTCCCCGTGTATCCTCGTGATAAATACGCGCTTTCATCGAGGAAAGGTCGATGATGCCCGTAAAGGTCTCCCCCTGCCCGATGGGAAGCGTAATGGGAATGGCGTTGGCACCCAACCGGTCGTGGATCATCCGCACCGTTCCATAGAAATCGGCGCCCATTCGATCCATCTTGTTTACAAATGCAATACGCGGCACTTCATACTTGTCGGCTTGCCGCCAGACCGTCTCCGACTGAGGCTCGACACCACCCACGGCACAGAACAAAGCGATGGCGCCGTCGAGCACGCGCAACGACCGCTCGACTTCGACGGTAAAGTCGACGTGCCCCGGTGTATCAATGATGTTAATCCGATGACCAGCCCAGAAGCACGTGGTGGCCGCGCTCGTGATGGTGATTCCTCTTTCCTTTTCCTGCTCCATCCAGTCCATGGTGGCGGCGCCGTCGTGAACTTCACCCATACGATGCAATACGCCCGTATAGAACAGGATCCGTTCCGTCGTCGTCGTCTTACCGGCATCAATGTGAGCCATGATGCCGATGTTCCTCGTTTTCTCTAAGCTAATCTCTCTCTTCTTCATCGTTTTATCGTGTGTTACCACCGGAAATGCGCGAAGGCCTTGTTTGCCTCCGCCATGCGGTGGGTGTCGTCTTTCTTTTTGATTGCGCCGCCTTCGTTATTGGCGGCGGCAACGAATTCAGCTGCCAATTTCCGCGCCATGGATTTATCGTTCCGTGCCCGTGCAAATGAAATCAACCACCGGATGGCCAAAGCGGTTCTCCGGTCGGGGCGTACTTCCATCGGTACCTGGTAGGTCGCTCCCCCGATCCTCCGCCCTCGCACCTCGACCTGTGGCTGGGCGTTGAACAACGCCTTTTTGAACACCTCGTATCCATCCTCCTTGGTCCGCTCTGAAACGAGATCGATGGCTTCGTAGAGAATTTGCCGGGCGCGGCTTTTCTTTCCCTGTTCCATCAGGTTGTTTATAAACCGTGCCACCAGGATATCGTTGTATTTCGGATCCGGTGTAATTCGGCGTCGGACTGCGCGTTTTCTTCTCATCTTTTCTTCGTTCGCATTTGGTTCTTATACGGAGACTTCAAGCTTTCGGTCGTTTGGCGCCGTACTTTGAACGGCCCCGCCGACGGGTTTCAACTCCTTGGGTGTCAAGCGTCCCGCGAATCACGTGATAGCGCACACCCGGCAGGTCCTTCACACGACCGCCTCGAATGAGGACGATCGAATGCTCCTGGAGGTTGTGTCCTTCACCGGGGATGTAGGCGGTCACTTCCATCCCGTTGGACAAACGAACGCGGGCAACCTTACGCAGCGCCGAGTTCGGTTTCTTCGGAGTAGTCGTGTATACACGCGTGCATACACCTCGCTTCTGTGGACAGCTATCCAAGGCCGGAGCCTTGTTCTTGGAGATGATCTCCTTTCGTCCTTTCCTTACCAGTTGATTTATAGTCGGCAAAAACGTAAACCCTTATGGTTTATTAAACATGGTGCTTTTCTATAATAGTCAAAGCCTTTAAACTTACGCTTTTTTGCTTTGAGAAGCAAGTCCCTATCCCCGGAATGAGACAGGAAAAGCTCCTCGAACAGACATTTTTTCGGGAAGGGGCGAAAGCATCGTCAACGATGCGATCACTACCCCCACGATATTTTACTCCTCACGGACTTTCGTTTCCGTGTAGGCTTCGGCTTCTTCTTCCGACAGCTCTTCCATAGCCCGGCTTGTAATAGCGGTAAGATTCCGGAATTTCTTCAAACCGGTCCCGGCCGGAATCAGATGCCCCATGATGACGTTTTCCTTCAATCCTTTCAGCGTGTCAACCTTGGCGGCAATGGCGGCTTCCGTCAGAACCTTGGTCGTTTCCTGGAACGACGCGGCGGAAATGAAACTTTCCGTTGTCAACGCCGCCTGCGTGATACCAAGCAGAATCGGCCGATAGCTTGCAGGCTCCGCGTTCCGGTATTCCGCCGGCGTCTTGTCTTTCTTCTTCAGGTCAAGATTGACTTCCCGCACTTTCCGCTTGGGCACGATCTGACCATTCTTGAACTTGGAGTCTCCCTTGTCCACGATGACGACACTGCCGACTATCTCGTCGTTCACTCCCTGGACTTTCACGCGCTCGATAATGTCGCCTTCCAGGAGTTCCGTATCGCCCGGCGAAACGATTTTGACTTTGAGCATCATTTGGCGTACGATGATCTCAATGTGCTTGTCGTTGATTTTCACGCCTTGCATCCGGTATACTTCCTGGATCTCGTTCACGAGGTATTCCTGGACGATAGAACTTCCCTTGATGGCAAGGATATCGTGCGGATTCACCGGCCCGTCAGAAATGCGCTCGCCAGCCTTGATGACATCCCCGTCCTGTACCAGGAAGTGCTTTCCTATCGGGACGAGGTAAATACGCGTGTCCGAGCCGTCATGACTCGTGACGATTACTTCCCGCGAGCCGCGTTTCTGGGCGCCGAATTTTACGGTACCATCAATTTCAGAAACAACCGCAGGCTGCTGCGGACTGCGTGCTTCAAAAAGCTCGGTAACACGGGGCAATCCGCCGGTAATATCCCTGGTCTTGCCAATCTCGCGCGGGATCTTCAAAAGCACGGTCCCTGCGGATACTTCATCCCCGTCATCGACCGACAAGTGCCCGCTGATCGGGGTAAGGTACTGAGCCAACACCTTTCCTTTCTTGTCCACTATTTGGATCATGGGACTGAGGTTTCGATTCCGTGTCTCGGTGACCACTTTCTGAATATGACCGGTCTGTTCGTCCGGCTCCTCGCGGAAGGTCTGCCCCTCTATGAGATCGATGAATTTCACCGTCCCACTGTATGCTGAAATAATAGTCGAGTTGTACGGGTCCCACTCGTAGAGCAGTTCGCCCTTCGTGATATTCGCCTTATCCTTGACGAGCAAGCGTGCACCGTACGGCACGTCGTAACGCGCCAAGACCCGGTTATCACTGTCCACGATCTTGAGCAATCCGTTCCGATTGATTACGATGTGAATTTTGCCGTGCTCGTCTTCAGTCGTGACGTAGTTAATCGAATCATATTCAACTCTCCCGGAAAACCGGGCGGATATCTGCGACTGGGCGGCGATCCTGCTCGCGGTTCCACCGATATGGAACGTCCGCAACGTCAGCTGAGTCCCGGGTTCGCCGATGGACTGAGCGGCAATGGTCCCCACGGCCTCTCCAACATCGACCAGCAGACTGGTGGTCAGGTTGCGGCCATAACATCGTGCGCACACGCCGTGCTTCGCCTCGCAGGTCAGGGCCGACCGGATTACCACGGATTCGATGGGCGAACGCGCGATCTTCGAGGCCACCGCCTCGTCGATCACCTGGCCGGCGGAAACCAGCAACTCGTCCGTAAGAGGCTCTTTTACATCGTACAGAGAAACTCGTCCCAAAATACGCTCGGCGAGCGGTTCCTTGATATCCTCACCTTCCTTGAGTGCAGAAACCTCGACACCGCGAATAGTGCCGCAGTCAAGTTCCGTAATCACCACGTCCTGGGCCACGTCAACGAGTCTCCGTGTAAGATAACCGGCATCCGCCGTCTTCAAGGCAGTATCGGCAAGTCCCTTACGCGCGCCGTGGGTGGAGATGAAGTACTCGAGGATGGACAGGCCATCGCGGAAATTCGCTATAATCGGACTTTCGATGATTTCACCGGTTTGTCCCGTCATGGTTTTCTGGGGCTTCGCCATCAATCCGCGCATCCCGGCAAGCTGGCGGACCTGTTCCTTCGAACCACGAGCGCCGGAATCCATCATCATGAACAACGAATTGAATCCACCCCTGCTGCGCTGCAACGTGTCGAAAAGGCGATCGGCGACACGGTTGGTCGTGCGCGTCCAGATATCGATCACTTTGTTGTAACGCTCGCCGCTCGTGATAAAGCCCTGCTGGTACTGCGACTGCACCTTGTCCACTTCTTTCTGCGCCTTTTGCACGAGGTGGGCCTTCTCTTCCGGGATCTCGAGGTCTTCGATATTAATCGAAAGTCCGCCGGTCGTAGCATAACCGAAACCGAGATCCTTGAGATCGTCGAGAAATTCCGCTGTCCGCTTGTTCCCGACCTTCTGAAAGATGATCGCGATGATCTGAACAAGACGCCGCTTCGTCAACAATTCGTTGATGTACCCGATCTGGTCCGGTACGATCTGGTTGAACAGGATGCGACCCATCGTCGTGTCCACGATTTTTCCTCCCACCCGAACCTTGACCCTGGCGTGGAGCCCCGTCCTGTTGTTGTTGTACGAAATGATCGCCTCTTTCACCGTGGAAAAGAGTTTCCCCTCGCCCACATCACCTGGCATGGCCTTGGTCATGTAGTAACAACCAAGAACGATCTCCTGGTTGGGGATGGCGATCGGGCTCCCGTTCTGCGGCGAAAGAATGTTATGGCTGGAAAGCATGAGGATGTTCGCTTCCATCTGGGCATCGTAGGAAAGCGGCACATGAACCGCCATCTGATCGCCGTCGAAGTCCGCGTTGAACGCCGTACAGACGAGCGGATGGAGACGAATCGCTTTCCCTTCCACCAGGACGGGTTGAAAAGCCTGTATCCCAAGCCGGTGAAGCGTCGGCGCACGATTGAGCAAGACCGGGTGCCCGTCGATGATTTTCTCAAGGATATCCCAGACATCGGGACCTTTCTTATCGACAAATTTCTTGGCGCTCTTCACCGTTTTGACGATGCCGCGCTCGATGAGCTTCCGTATGATGAACGGTTTGAAGAGTTCGGCGGCCATATCTTTCGGCAAGCCGCACTGGTTGAGCTTCATTTCGGGCCCCACCACGATCACCGACCGTCCACTGTAATCGACGCGCTTGCCGAGAAGGTTCTGGCGGAAGCGCCCCTGCTTGCCTTTCAACATGTCCGAGAGGGATTTCAAGGCACGGTTATTATCGCTGCGCACCGCGTTCACGCGGCGTGAGTTGTCGAAGAGCGAATCCACGGCTTCCTGGAGCATCCTCTTTTCGTTGCGGAGGATCACTTCCGGGGCCTGGATGTCAATCAGGCGCTTCAAGCGGTTGTTGCGGATGATGACCCGCCGGTAAAGATCGTTCAAGTCACTGGTGGCAAATCGGCCTCCTTCCAGCGGCACGAGCGGACGAAGTTCCGGCGGTATTACCGGAATCACGTCGAGCACCATCCACTCGGGTTGATTCCGCGGGCGGTCTTCGCGGGGCAGAAAAGCGCTGACCACACGGAGACGCTTGATGGCTTCCGCCCTCTTTTGCTCGGAGGTCTCGTACTTGATCTGGTGTCGCAAGCGCGACGCCAGCTTCTCGATGTCGATCATACGCAGCAACGACTTAATCGCCTCGCCGCCGATCAACGCCACGAATTTCCTCGGGTCGTCGTCATCGAGATCCTGGTTGCTGGGATCGAGATTGGACAGGATATCGAGATACTCGTCTTCGGTCAGCATCGTGATATCGTTGCTGTACTTCGATTTATCCGGTTTCTCTCCCTCTTCAAGATCCTGGAGTTCCTCGACCAGGGTTCCGAATGGCTTGGGAAAACTGGTGGGACCGGGATTGATGATGACGTACGTCTCGTAGTAAATGATCCGTTCAAGGTCTTTCTGGGATAATCCCAGGATCGCCGATATTTTACTGGGCAGTGTTCGGAAATACCAGATGTGTACGATGGGCACCGCCAAAGCAATATGTCCCATGCGCTCGCGCCGGACGCTTTTCTGGGTGACTTCCACACCGCATCGATCGCAGATGATCCCTTTGTAGCGGATCCGCTTGTACTTCCCGCAATGACATTCCCAATCCCGTACCGGTCCAAAGATTTTTTCACAGAACAAACCGTCCTTTTCCGGTCGGAACGAACGGTAGTTTATCGTTTCAGGCTTGGTGACTTCCCCGTACGACCGTGCGAGTATCGTATCGGAAGACGCCAGGCTGATGGTGATCCGGCTGAAATTCCGCTTTACAACGTTTTGCATTTTGAAAGGCATTTGTTACCACTCCATTCTGAAAAGCTTTTTCAATCCTTTGTATCAATCTCAATATGATTCATTGCGGCCGGCAGTACGGCGTTACCCGATGTCGGTCACTCGATCTTTACTTCAAGTCCCAGCCCCTGCAGCTCGCGGACGAGCACGTTGAAGGACTCCGGCACGTTTGGTTCCGGCAGATTCTCGCCCTTGACAATGGCTTCATAAACCTTGGAGCGACCTTGAACGTCGTCGCTTTTCACGGTGAGGATTTCCTGAAGCACGTGGGCGGCCCCGTAAGCCTCGAGGGCCCAGACCTCCATTTCTCCGAACCGCTGACCGCCGAACTGCGCCTTGCCGCCCAGCGGTTGCTGGGTGATGAGACTGTAAGGCCCGATCGAACGCGCGTGAATCTTGTCTTCCACCAGGTGGGAAAGTTTCATCATGTACATGATACCCACGGTCACTTCCTGGTCGAACTTTTCGCCCGTTCGGCCATCGAAAAGAAAAGTTCGGCCGTCTTTCCCGAGGCCGGAAGCCTCGAGAAGAGCGGAAATCTCCTCCCACTGGGCGCCGTCGAAAATGGGAGTGGCGAATTTAACGCCCAGTTTGTGCGCGATCCATCCCAACGCCGTTTCGTACAACTGCCCAACGTTCATTCGCGACGGAACACCGAGCGGATTGAGCACGATATCAACCGGTGTACCATCGGGAAGGAACGGCATATCTTCCACCGGAACGATGGTGGCAACCACGCCCTTGTTACCGTGACGTCCCGCCATCTTGTCACCGATCGACAACTTGCGTTTCTTGGCCACATACACTTTTGCAAGTTGGACGATACCCGGTGGCAACTCGTCGCCCACCTGGACCTTGCTCTTTGCAATGCGGTACTGTTCGTCCAGTGATTCCAGGTGCTTGTTGAGATACTTGTAGAT
>JAADGX010000020.1 GCA_013152135.1 Chlorobiota bacterium | reverse complement strand
ACAAACTCTTCCGCTCCGGCGCGATTCCGCATAGCTGGAAGCCAGCCGTGAAGGAAAAGGATCTGCCCGAGCGAACGTATCCACTGGTGACGGAGACAAGCCTTCCCGCTACGCCGGAACTTTCGCGGGTTCAAGTGTCCGATGCGGAGGTGGAAGTACCGAAAAACGGCAATGGAAAGAAACCCGTCAAGGCGAAATCCGCGGCGCTCTGATTCGCAGGCACGCTTTCCCGCGTTTCTTCAAGCAGGTCTAATTCAGTTTTATTACGACAAATCATTTCAAAAGGAATCGCCTTTTCAAAGGGTGATTCCTTTCGTGCATTTAGGATTGTGTCGTAAGAGAAAGGCGCGAAGGGCCGGTTGACCGCTGCTTTTTTGGACGGTGCGCCTCTCAACGAATTAATCGCTACGTGGTGAATTCACCGGTCATTATTTCCCTGAATTGCCTGAACAGGTAATCGCTGTCGTGTGGGCCCGGAGAGGCTTCGGGATGGTATTGCACGCAAAAGACCGGCTCCGAGCGGTGCCGGAAACCTTCAACAGTGCTGTCGTTCAGGTTGACGTGGGTCAGCTCCAGGTCCGCGGGGAGGGAGTCGGCATCCACGGCGAATCCGTGATTTTGCGACGTGATTTCCACCACGGCGGTGCGGAGGTTTTTCACGGGATGATTCGCGCCGCGGTGACCGAATTTCAACTTGTAGGTTTTCGCGCCCAAGGCAAGGGCGAGGAGCTGGTGTCCAAGGCAGATACCGAAAATTGGTTTCTTCCCGACGAGCCTCCGAATGGTGTCGATCGCGTACGTTACCGCCGCCGGATCGCCGGGGCCGTTGCTCAGGAATATCCCGTCAGGCTCCAGGGCCAGTATTTCATCGGCGGAAGCAGAGGCGGGAACGACATGCAGTTTCATACCGTGGGCGCGCAAGCGGCGGAGGATGTTGTACTTGACGCCAAAGTCAACCACTACCACGTTGAAGGCCGGTTCCGTCGAAGATACGGGCACGTCGAAGCCGTTCGACGTTTGAGCCGATTCCCACTTGTACGCTTCCTTCGTCGTGACTTCCGAAGCGAGATCGAGTCCGCTCATGACGGGTGAAGCTTTCACCCGTTCCAACAGTGCGTTTACGTCATCCGTCTCCGTGCTGAGGATGCCACGCATGGCGCCGATCTCCCGGATCATGCGCGTGAGCTGGCGCGTGTCAATGTCTGTTATACCAGGGATGTCGTATTCTTGCAGGTATTCGTGCAAGGAAGTTTCCGCGCGCCAATTGCTGAAGCGAGTGCTGTATTCTTTTACTACGAGGGCGCGGATCCGGGGTCGCGAGGATTCCACGTCTTCCTTGTTCACGCCGTAGTTCCCGATCATCGGCGAGGTCATCGTCACGATCTGCCCGGCATACGAAGGGTCGGTAAGGATTTCCTGGTAGCCGGTCATGGACGTATTGAAAACCACTTCGCCGGTAATCTCACCCTTGGAACCGAATGATGTGCCCCGGAAAACGGCGCCGTTTTCCAGAACCAGAATAGCGCTATGTGTCATGTATAGTCTCCATATAAACCGGAAACAAGGTAGGAAAATTGCCGGTGCGAAGCCAAGCGTGGAATGAAAAATGAAATTGTGTTAGCAGTGTGATCGCGTTCAAACGGGACGGGTATCTCGTGCTGTGTCCTATCGACTCTCGTCTGGATTTACTTTGCAGCGATGAATGATGTCGTGGCCTCCGTGGCTTTTCAATTCGAGGAAGCTGGAAAGATATTCCCACTGTGCCGGTTCTCAATTCATAACGCTCAATTTCCTGACCGTCCGTTTACCGTTCGATGTCAACTGGACAAAATACACTCCGGTCGGCAAGCCGGTGGCGTCGAACACGGCAATGTACGCGCCTGATTTTTTCTGTTCGTTCACCAATGTCGCGACTTCTCTTCCGCGTGCGTCGCGGACCGCCAGGCGCACGAATCCATCGTGGGGGATGATATACGTGAGCGTGGTAATGGGTGAACCGGAAAGTGACGATAACCCGAAAGGATTGGGGTAATTCGGCTCCAGGGCGAAACGCGTCGGGGACCGTCGTGCAATCTCCACCCGTACTGAACGGGAGTACTCGGACGTTCCGTCGTTGTCCACCTGGCGTAAACGGTACCATGCTTCTTTTGTCTCCGCCGGCAGCGATGTCAGCGGTTCGCGCCAGATGTACGTTTGCGTTTGCGAAGTAGTCCCGGATCCGGGTACGAATCCCACCTCTGTCCACGTGCCTTCACCGAAGCGCCGTTCGATTTTGAAACCGTAGTTATTTGTTTCGCTCGCCGTTCTCCATCGCAGAACGATGTCCATGCCTTCAACCACTGCATGAAGAGCTTCCAGCTCTACGGGGACGGTAACAGCTACTTCGTAAATACTGCGCCCGTGCGTGGCCGCCCGCAACAGGCCCGTGGCGGCGTGCAGGTGCAGGTCAACTACCACTGCCCGCGGCATGCCGTCGAACATCTGCGACCAGGTACCGCCGGTATCGGTGGTGACAAAGACCCCGAGGTCGGTGGCGACGTACAGTGTGCCGGGATCACCGGGATTGATTTCGATGTCGTTCACGGGAATGTTGGGAAGGTTGGAAGAGATGTTGACCCATGTATCTCCCCTGTTTGACGAGCGGTACACGTGGGGCTGTCCATAACCGGAGAACGTCACGTAGTACACGGACGGATTCGTGGGGTCCACTGCTACCCGCTTGCAATATCGTTTGGAGAGTCCGGCGCTGATGTTTTCCCAGCTCACTCCCATGTTGGTCGTCCGCCAGACTTTCCCCGTGGTTTTTCCAATGAGAATAGTGTTGCGGTCCGAGGGGGCCACTGCGATAGTGGAAATATATCCGGTGGAATCCATGTTGCCGTTGTACACGAACCACAATTGGGCCCGGTTGACGGTTTTGTACAATTGTCGCGTGGAAGTGTAAAGAATTTTCGGATCGACCGGGTCCATGGCCACCGGCGTCACCCAGAGACCGTTGCCCACGATGCCTTTGTTGACGTACTTGAACGTAACGCCACCGTTGGTTGAACGGACGTGGCTCCCTCGCTGGTACTCCGCGTACACGTACCGGGAATCAAGGTAATCGATGTTGGCGTATCCGCCGTCACCACCGACCACGTGGCTCCAGTTTACCAGTCCACCCGACCCGCGATGAGTCCCGTTGTCCTGTGTGCCCCCGTAAATAAGGTTGGCGTTGTTGCGGTCGACGTCGATAGCGTAGTACTGCGTTATTGGAAGATTGCCGTTCCTGCTCACCCAAGATTGTCCGGCATTCGTCGAGCGGTAAACGCCGCCGTCGTTTCCTACGAGGACCCTGTTCGTATTGACTGGATCCCATGCCAGGGCATGCTGATCGACGTGCACGGACCTCACGCTTTTCCAGCTCACTCCGGCGTCGGAGGAACGATACAATCCGATGCCACCAATCAGGACGATTTTGGGATCATCCGGCTTGACCGCGATCGTAATATTGTACCAGCCTTGTGATCCGAAGAAATTCGGTGTGTTCGCCTGGAGGGTCCACGAATCGCCCGTGTCCGTGGAACGATAGACGCCTTTAAGTTTGCCCCCGCTTTGCTGCACCATGACCACGTACACGTACTGCGGTTGATTGCGGCAGATGTCGAGTTCCAGGCGCCGGATTTTCGTCGTGGGGATACCATTGTTCAATTGCGTCCACGTGACTCCCGCGTCCGTCGAACGATATACGCCTTTGCCTGCGACGCAGCCGAAGACGATACTGGGATCGACGGGATGGATATCCACGTCGTTCGTGTTTCCCGCGATTACCTTGGTCCACGAATCGCCTCCATTGGACGAGCGGAACATACCCGATTTCGTTGCCGCGAGCACGATCTGCCCGTTGACGGGATGAACGGCCACGTGCGCGATGTTACCGGATATTTTTGGACCCGCCTTTTGCCACGTTGTTCCGCTGTCGGTCGATTTCACCATTCCGATACCGGGGTACGAATCGGAACTGAAGTTCGCTTCGCCCGTGCCTACGTACACGACGCTGGAATTCGACGGATCGACCGTAACCGATCCCATGGCCATGGTCGCGAGATCATCGGCCACGGGGATGAACTTTCCGCCAAAGTTCGTTGATTTCCAGACTCCGCCGTCGGCCGCGGTCATGAACACCACGTTGGGTTGTGCCGGGTCGATGGCCAGTCCGGTTACTCTCCCGCCGCGGTTTACTGGACCGATGAGTTTCCAGGTTGTTGCGGCAGCGGTGTTACCTTTTTGCAGCGAAGATGGCGGCTGCCAGGCGGTCATCGCGCGCGCGTCGCGGAGAGCCTGTACCCGCGCGCCATCCGGAATGTATCCAAGCGGGTAAGCACGCTGCGAGAAAAAGTATTCCGCTCTTGCCTTGATCCAGGCCGGAGAATCCTTGTACAGCAATGATTGATCGGTCGGAGAGAGCGGGCGGTACTGTGAGTACAAGGGTGCCGCAAAAGCTGATACTATCAGTAGAAAGAGTATTGACGTGCGCATAAAACAATCATGGATAATGGAATAACAGAAAGGCAGACCGCTATAACATCGGATAATATTACTTTTGTTTCAATGGAAAAGGACGGTGTCCATTGAATATTATTCACGGCTTGTGCGTGATTCGAACGTTCTTCATGTCCAGAATCAACGTGTCTTTCCGGAAGGTCACGCGCAGAACACCCGTTCCGGCCTTGCTGGTGAGCACCGGGCTTTTGACCAGGTAGTCCGGATCGAAGCGCGTTTTCTTCCTGTTCACTTTTCGTGCGCCGCCGTACGTGAATTCCAACTTGTCACCGAATATCGTTGTGTACCGTATGCGTTTTTTTCGCGCAAAGGCGCTGGTGTCCACCTTGCTGGCCTTTACGCGTTCAACGAAATCCTCGAAGGTCGGCACCTCCGGAGGAGAAGCAACCTGGACGATTAAACCGTTCCGCGAGAACGGCGAAACAAACCGGGTACCGGCGGGTTCGGAAACCATCTGGTACGGCCGCACCGCGAATACGCCGATCAAGAATCTCCAGCTCCGGGCAAAAATCCACCCTGGGCCGGTGGAGTCGGCGTCGGTGGCGTCCAGTCCGTGGGGGAAGAACGTGGTGATAAGCTTGTGCCGGTCGGTCTTCGGGATGTCGTACATGGCAATGAGAGTATTGCGGTATTGGAACAGTTCTTCGTACGGCGAGCCGCCGACGTATTTATTGAACGTGGGATACCGGCCGTAGAGGGAAGCGAGTGTGTTCCAGGCTTCCTCTTCGCATGCCGGGTAAAATTCCGCCAGCAACTCGGGGGAAGCTGCTGGATGCAAAGAAAAAATCGTAGACCGATCAATCGGCGCCTTCCAGCTCACATCCCAACTGTGCTGGTTCACGGGCTGGATCAAGCCGCCGTCGAGCGAGCCGATTGCGTACCAGGGCGTGAGGAACGTTGTTTCATACACGTATTTCGGGGCCGTTGTATTGCGATAGCGTACGCCGGCGCGTCTCCTCTGGACGATGGTATGCGGCCGGACGTTTTCCAGCGCGATTTGTCGAAGGATATCCGGGGGGCGGTACGAACTGAACGCGAAAAGGAGTTGTTCCCCGGTATAACACAACTCGACGTCGCCGAACAACAGCGCCCCGATGCAGGTCATGGCGCTGGCCCGCGGGCGGATCACGGAGTACTCGAATTCCAGGCTGTGGGGGCCGGTATACATGCCGTCGCGGTACTTGGCCGCGAATTCCGCCAGCAACCAATCGAGCATGATCTCTGAGCGCGTTCGCACGCCCTGGTCGGCGGCGAAGTCGCGCAGCAATAACATGGCGGAGAGAAAGAATCCTGTATGTGTCGGGGAATCGAATTCCTCCATGCCGTCCTCGGTGGTTCTCGCGAACCAGTCGAGAAGAAACGTCTCCGCCTCGCTATGGTTCAGATCAGTGGATTTTCCGTTAAACCAGCCCCGTTCATCCATGTCGTGAAAATTCTCGGTCGCCAGGAGGAGGGCGGCGTAGTAAAGCACGTGCTCGTGCTCGGACCGGCCGGGCAGGGGCTGGTACGTGCTCCAGAGTTCCCGGATGTGTTTCTTCTGCTGCTCCGGCAGGTTTGGCGCACCATGCAGGTACAGGGCCATGGTCGAGAACATCCAGTACGCGTCACCACGGGGTTGACCGGACAACAAGTTATCCAGTGTAACAACAGCCGTATCAAGGTCGACGCCTTCGTGGAAACGCGCCGTGAGGATGAAGTAGTCGGGGGCGATGTCGAACGTTGAGAAAAACGCCTTCACGGAATCGCAGCGTTCTTCGTACGTCGTCTGTCCAACCGCTGAAATGGTGGCGGCGGTGATCAAGAAGATGAACGGGAGGATTTTCAAAAATTTATTCATGGTTCTGACTGCTGTCTTGCATGAACGGGTGAACGTGAATGGAAGAAATCGCACAGCTTCCCAGGTCGAATGTGTCCCATTTATCGTGGCCGGGTTTGAGTACGAAGAGACCGCCGTCGGTGCCGGCATAGATTCTTCCGGTCAAAGAGTGGTCGATGTACAGGGAGCGGATGAAGTAATTCGTGATTCCAAATGAACCCGGAGTCCAGGTCTTGCCGCCGTCGGTAGTCCTGAAAATACCCATGTCGGTAGTCCCCGCATAGAACGTATTATCGCGGGCGGTATCCGCGAGAATACAGGTCATCTTTACGCTCAACAATCCTTCGGAACTCTTGCGCCAGGATTTTCCCCGATTGGAAGAGAAGAAAACGCCGGTGCGGGTTGCCGCCGCCAGTAAGCCGGATCCATTGTGCAGAGTCAGGTCGCGGACACGTTCTCCGGTCAACCCCGCTCGCGACCACGTGAGCCCGGAATCATTACTGACGAGGCATCCGTTTTCGGTGGCCGCGAATACGGCACCGGTGGGATCCATAACGAAAGCGTTGATGTATCGGCTGTCATCCTCGGGAAGTGTCGAAGTGAGGTCGCTCCAGGTGTCGCCAAGATCACTCGAGACCCAAAGTCCTTGTGCTGTTCCGGCGAGGATAATGCTGGGAGCGTCCGCGATTTCCACGAAGCAGGTGATGTTCTTGAGCCGCCAATCGCTGGTAAGAACCCAGGAGGAATCCCGTTTTTTCAGGATGCCGTGATCGCAACCGAGCAACAGGGTTCCGCTGCTTGCATGAAGCACGGCTCGTACTTGCGCGAACGGCCATCCCCGGGAAGACCAGGTCTTTCCATCGTCCGTGCTTGTGCTCAGTCCATAGGCCAGGTTTTCGGGCTTCGTTCCCGGCTTGAGCAGGCTATTGCGGATGATCCCAACTTCGACGGTATAATCGATTTTCACCGGCTGGTGCGGTGAAAAGACGAAGGAAAGCAGGATGAGAAAGAATGAAGGCGCTGTAAAAATCATGCTGAAACCTCAATATTCTTTACCGGACACGCGGACGATGTCCGCGCCGAGAGCTTGCAATTTCTTTTCTATGGATTCGTATCCGCGGTCGATGTGGTAGACGCGCAGCACCTCGGTGGTTCCGCGCGCGGCGAGACCGGCGAGAATGAGCGATGCGCTGGCCCGGAGGTCGGTGGACATGACCTTCGCCCCGGTAAGGCGCTCAACTCCGTTGACAACCGCGGTGTTCTCGCCCAGCGAAATGCGCGCGCAAAGCCGCTGCAATTCCGGCACGTGGCTGAAACGGTCGTGGTAGATCGTGTCGGTTCCGGTTGACGTCCCCGACGCCAGGCACATGAGGGCGATCCACTGCGCCTGCATGTCGGTTGGAAACCCGGGGTAAATGGCAGTAGTGATGCTGACAGGATCCGGTCGGTCCGGGGCGGTTATCGATACGGAACCATTGCCCGACTGAATTGACGCGCCCGTGTCTTCCAGCTTTGTAATGAGCACGGCCAGGTGCTCGGAGCGAACGTTTCTGATCGTGATATTCGAACCAGTAACAGCGGCGGCTACGAGGAACGTCCCCGCTTCGATGCGGTCGGAGATGTTGTCGTCGACGGTTCCCTGAAGGGAATCCTTTCC
>JAADGX010000080.1:13131-15058 GCA_013152135.1 Chlorobiota bacterium | reverse complement strand
TGCGGGCGGGAAGGGAAAAAGAGGCTGTCAAGTACTTTCGGCGCTATGTCCGTTTAGAAAGGGACCTCGCTTTGCGTAAGGCGATGGAACGCGAGATCGGGGCTCTCACCGAGTCGAAAAACTAGTCAGCCGACGGGTCGTTTTCCGGTGACGTATGACGCATGGGGAGATTTAGAATCTCGTCTGCAAACCGCTCTACGAGGTATGAGACAATGTCTTTCACCGATACAATCCCAACCGGTTCCAGATCGCCGTTGACGATGGGTATGTGACGGAAGCCACCTTGATACATGTAGTTGAGGGAAAACGCGATGGTATCATCGTCGCTGAGGTACTGGGGGTTGGTGGTCATAACTTCTGCAATTGGTGTCGTGTCGAGATTGAACCCCGCGCCGATGAGCTTTTTAAGCACATCCCGTTCGGTGAAAATGCCATAGAGTTTCCGGTCGCTGGTGATGAGCACGCACCCGATATGCTTTGTCTGCATCAGGCGGATGGCCTCGGCGATGGTCGTATCGAGTGTTATGGTTAGTGGATGCTTCATGATGGTGCGTACACCGCGCCGGAGCGTTTCGGCGTCAAGGACCGGGAGGGAAAGGTCCATGTCATCTTCGAATTCAGGATCGCTGGTTTTGTTGCTTTCCGTCATGGCTTTTTCTCGAATTCATACAAAGAATGTGACGAGTTGATCTCCTGAGAATAGTCTCGCTTGATCATTCAACCTACGGAAGTTTGAGACAATGTGCAATGAAACAAAGGCTTCAGATTCCCTGGAATCCCCTGTCATTGCTCTGGGAATAACGATTCGTGTGCGATGATCACCGGTGTATTGATATTAGATAGGGGAAAAAGGAAATTATTTTGGTTGTAATCGGGTTATTAATCACGTGGGGGGTGCACAACTGGCAGGGTGTTTTTGTACGGATGATCGATGCGATGACACCGTCATATCGTGGCAGGGTAAAATCGAGTGCGTTGTAACTCCACGTATAAACAGGTAACTTAATGGATTATGACCATTTTTGAGCAACTTTTAATCGTACAATGCGGACTGACACGGTATCGTGATGCCTGGGAGCTTCAAAAGCGTATCTGGAATGCCCGGCATGATGGAGTGATTCCGGACGTCTTGCTGCTTACGGAACACCAGCATGTGTATACCTTGGGACGCAACACGGATACGAACCACCTTATCGCCTCGTCCGACCGGTTGAAGAGACAGGAAATCGAAGTCATAGAAACTGATCGCGGGGGTGATATAACGTACCATGGTCCCGGTCAGCTCATCGTTTACCCTATTCTTGACCTGCGCAGGCATGGCCAGGATCTTCATCGATACCTTCGAATGCTGGAGGAATCGATTATCCTCATGGCTGGAAAATTCGGCATCGCTGCTGAGCATGACCCGCAATACACGGGAGTATGGGTGGGTGAACACAAGTTGGCTTCAATAGGGATCAAGGTATCACGGTGGATTTCGATGCATGGGGCTGCCATTAACATTTGCAACGACCTCTCGTACTTTGACGGGATTATTCCGTGTGGAATATTTCACCGTGACATGACCTCGGTTTCCAAGGAGGTCGGAAGAGAAATTACCATTGCAGAAGCCGGCGATATCCTCGTTACCGAGTTTTGTTCGGTTTTTTCTTACAAACCGGAAGCGATCTCATACGAGGATCTCCTTCGGATAACTGCGCGAGAAAAGGAGACAACATAGTGTCAAAAACATCCGGAAACACACAGATGAAGGACATAGCGATAGACGAGATGAAAGGACATTCCGCTACACTACATATAGATGCAATTTTAAAATCCTTTTCGGAACAGGATCTGCTCGATGTCTTTCGGACGATGCTCTTGGCCCGTCGGTTGGATGAAAAAATGTTGATCATGCTCAAGCAGGGAAAGAGCTTTTTCCATATTG
>JAADGX010000080.1:2335-13074 GCA_013152135.1 Chlorobiota bacterium | reverse complement strand
GGGCGTACCCGTACTACCGAGATCTAGCGTTTGTCATGAGCTTTGGAGAAACGCCTCATGATATTATCAGTTGCTTTCTTGCGCGTGAATGCGATCCCAATTCGGGAGGGCGGCAAATGCCTGCGCATTATGGAAAGAAAGACGCGAGGATCGTGTCCCAATCCAGCCCGACAGGGACGCAGTATTTGCAGGCGGTTGGTACGGCCCTGGGCGCGGTAAAAGACGGGTTGGACGAAGTGGTTTACGTTTCGTCCGGTGAAGGTACCACCAGCCAGGGTGATTTCCACGAGGCGTTGAACTGGGCCAGCCGCGAAAAGTTGCCGGTGATATTTTGCGTCGAAGATAACAAGTACGCCATCAGTGTTCCCGTTTCCCAACAGACGGCACATGGCTCGGTGTACGACATGGTGGGTGGATACAGCAATCTGGCGCGGTTCAAGGTTGATGGTACGGATTTTTTCGCGTCGTACACGGCGTTTTCCGAGGCCGTCGATCGCGCTCGAAAAGGCGAAGGGCCTAGTATCGTAGTGGCTGACGTTGTGCGCCTGTTCCCGCATTCTTCCTCCGATGACCAGAGAAAGTATCGTAAAGAAGGAGAACTCGAGCAGGATCGGCTTCGGGACCCGCTTGCCAGGTTTGAACAATCGCTGATTTCTCTTGGCATTTTATCCGAATCCACAGCGAGTGAGACACGTGCATCGGTAAAACAGGAGATTGACCAATTGACCGACGAGGTGGAAAACCTGCCGATGGCGGAAGCCTCGACAGCGCTTCGGTTTCTCTTTTCGGAGGAGCCTGATTCGAACGAGTACGAAACATCGGAGCCGAACGGGGAAAAAGTGGTTCTCGTCGATGCGATAAATCACGCGCTCAAAGAAGAAATGGAACGCAATCCAAGGATGGTCATCTTCGGGGAGGATGTCGCGGATCCCAAGGGCGGCGTGTTTACCGCGACCAGGGGTCTCACAACCATGTTCGGACAGGATCGATGCTTCAATTCTCCGCTGGCGGAATCCAGCATCGTTGGAACCGCAATCGGGTTGGCCTTACGCGGCTTCAAACCGGTGGTGGAGATACAGTTCGGCGATTACATCTGGACCGCCATGATGCAAATACGCAATGAATTGGCAACCATGCGGTACAGGTCGAACAATGCGTGGTCGGCGCCTGTTGTTCTTCGCGTTCCGGTAGGCGGCTACATTCACGGGGCCCTGTATCATAGTCAGAGTATCGATGGCATTTTCGCACATATTCCTGGCTTGAAAATCGCTTATCCGTCGAGCGCCGCGGATGCCAAGGGGTTGCTCAAAACTTCCTGCCGCCTGGATGATCCCGTGCTGTTCCTCGAACACAAGGGACTGTACCGTCAAAGTTATTCTGCCTCACCCGAACCCGACCAGGATTACTTGTTGCCGTTCGGGAAAGCGAAGATCATCCGACCAGGCTCTGATTTGACCATTGTCACTTGGGGGGCGCTGGTACAGAAGGGGTTGGATGCAGCCCGTCTGCTTGCCAAGGAGAATGTTTCCATCGAGGTTATAGATATCAGGACGTTGATACCCTGGGACGTAGAAATGGTGCTGGAATCGGTGCGCAAAACGGGCAAGGTTCTCGTCATGCACGAAGATTCCATCACCGGAGGATTCGGAGCGGAAATTACTTCGCGAATCGTATCCGATGCCTTTGAATACCTTGATGCTCCGGTGCAACGGCTAGGAGCCAAGGATTGTCACGTTCCGTATTCATGGGTGCTTGAACCTGAGATACTCCCCCAAGACAAAGATATCATCGCGGCGGCGCGGCGACTTGCCGAATATTAAGATCGGTGAAAGTGTTCGGGAATATCAACATCATTATTTGAAGAAGGTATCATGAAGAAAATTGACGTGGTCATGCCGAAAATGGGAGAAAGTATCACCGAAGGGAAAATCCTCAAGTGGTTGAAGCAACCTGGAGACAAGGTCGAAAAGGATGAAACCCTCCTTGAAATCAGCACGGACAAGGTCGATACGGAGGTCCCTTCTCCCGTGTCCGGTATCCTGGTCGAAATACTGGTGCCGGAAAACGAAGTTGTGGAAGTCGATACGAAGATCGCGCGTATTGAAACCAGCGAAGAGGAGATCGACGGCTCGGGGGGTGGCGATGAAAACTCCCGGGACCGTTCACCAAGAGCCGCTGACACGTCGTCCCTACCGGAAGTATCTTCTGGAGCTGATGATAATGGCGCGAAAGAAGAAATCTTGGCGCATACCGCACCATCGCGTGGACCACAGGCAGTGAAAGCCCGGTTCTATTCGCCGGTCGTTCTTCGTATCGCGACAACGGAAGGAATTTCCATGGATGAGCTTGCTTCTATCGAGGGAACGGGCATCAACGGTCGGGTTACGAAAAAAGACGTTTTAAAATACCTGGAACGCAGGGCCGCCGGTGATGTCGCGCCGGGGGAATCGACCCGGCGTGTTGGCGCGAGCGCGTCCGAAACGCCGCCGATCGCATTAGGGGCCGGGGTTACATTTTCGGATGGCCAGGATGTCGAGATTATCGAGATGGACAATGTCCGGCAACTGATCGCTGAACACATGGTTCGTAGCGTGCATACATCGCCCCATGCCGCAATGTTCTCGGAGGTGGATATGACGCTTGTTGAAAAGATCCGGGAGCGACATGGTGAGGATTTCCAGCGGGAGGGCTTTTCGTTGACCTATATGCCATTCGTCGCGGATGCCGTGGTTCGTGCCATCAAAGATTTTCCGCTGATCAACAGCTCGGTTGACGGGACGAAAATCCTGGTAAAGAGAAGGATTAATCTTGGCATCGCGACGGCCCTGAGCGACGGGGGACTTATCGTACCGGTAGTCAAGGACGCCGATTCATTGAGCCTTGCCGGTTTGGCGCGTAGTATCGTGGATTTATCCCGGCGCGCCAGACGCAAGCAGTTGAAACCGGAAGAAATCCAGGGCGGAACATTTACGATTACGAACTTCGGTGTGTTTGGAAACTTGTTCGGATTTCCTATTATTAATCAGCCCGAGGCGGCGATATTGGGGATTGGATCGGTTGTGAAACGAGCGGTGGTTGTGGATATGGATGGATCAGATGTTATTGCCATCAGACCGATGATGTACCTGTCGCTGTCTATTGATCATCGGGTGATCGATGGAGCGCTGGGAGGGATGTTTCTCGAGCGCGTTGCGAAGTACCTTGGGGAGGGTCCTGCATCATTAACATAACGCTCTCATTTGTACATGCGTGTATTTTCAACGCTGCTCAAGTCAATAGGCGCGATTTGTGGAATCACGCTGGTCGTTATCGGTTTCCTGCTCATCATCAGCGGTATGCAAACGTTCAGCTATGACCCCGATGCGCCACTTGCGTCGTTCAAGATTATTATCGCTGCCATACCGTTGATCTGTCTTCCGCCCGCTGTGTACGCCATTGGAAAGACAATCAGGATGTATTCGAAAATGAGACGATTGGACGTCCAACCCGAGTCCGCGGGGAAAACATTGTTCCTCCTGTCGTTGGGTGTTGGAATGAGTCTTCTCATTCTGCTGGCTGTTGCCGTCTTATTCGTCCTCCAGAAAACGACGTAAACATGCGCGGCGACAATATAGATCCAACGGAAAAGAAACAACCACTGAGACGTGAACAGCGTCCGCCTTGGCTCAAGGTCAAGCTCCCGCTTGGCACGAAATACACGGATGTGAAGTCCATCGTTGGCGCGCACAAACTTCATACCGTTTGCGAGGATGCTCGATGTCCGAACCTTGGTGAGTGCTGGAACCGTGGAACCGCGACCTTCATGATTCTGGGGGACACGTGCACGCGGAGTTGTGGATTTTGTGCCGTTAAGACAGGGCGTCCGGATTTTCTGGACACGGATGAACCGCGCCGAGTCGCTGATGCCGCGCGAAAAATGAATCTTCGTCATGTTGTAGTAACCTCGGTGAATCGCGATGAGCTCGCGGATGGCGGGGCAGGTATTTTCGCCGATACAATTTCGAGATTGCGGGAAGCAATTCCGGGAGTCACCATTGAAGTCCTCATTCCGGATTTCAAAGGCGAACCGGGGGCTTTGCGCAAGCTGGTCGAAGTCCAGCCGGATATTCTCAATCATAACATTGAAACTGTCCCGCGACTGTATTCCACCGTAAGGCCGCAAGCAGCGTACGATCGATCACTGGGTGTTCTCCGGTATTACACGGATCATGGTCTCACGACAAAATCCGGGTTGATGCTGGGGATTGGCGAGCAAAAGGAAGAGATCAAGATAGCGCTGGAAGACCTGGCGGCGGCGGGAGTTGAGATTGTAACACTGGGGCAGTACCTCCAACCGAGTCGGCGGCATCTACCGGTGGACCGCTGGGTAACGCCGGAAGAATTTGAATATTGGAAATCGTTTGGTTTGGATATTGGTTTCAGACACGTGGAATCCGCTCCGCTTGTACGATCGAGTTATCATGCGGAGGAACATGTGTAAAACCAGAGACGGGGAAATGAAAAAAGGCAGGTCCGACGACCTGCCTTGCTAGATTTACTACTTTCCGGGTGGCTGCGCGGGTTGTTGCGCGGGAGCCTGGGGTTGTTGCACCGGCACTTCGGAAGCTGATCTTTCGAGTACGCTTTCTCGTATTTCGCCGCGCGGGAGGAAAAAGAGGTTCACGATGAGAATAAGTACGATTAAAGAGACGGCCAGAATCCAAGTCGTTCGTGCCAGGATATCCGACGTCTTTCGTACCCCCAGCATTGCTCCCATTCCGCCGCCGCCGCCAAACGCGCCGGAAAGACCGACACCCTTGCTTGCCTGCATCAGGATGACAACCGTAAGCAAGATGGAGATTATTACCAGCAATACCATTAAAATGACAAACATGAAATCCTCGTTACTTAACAACGCAATACAAAATATAAAGATAATATTCCATTTCTAAAGAGTCAAACGTTGCGACGCTGTGGATCATACAGCTCACGGCGTTTTTTAAGCAGGGTGCATAGGATTGCCTGCAAAGTTTTTTTTCTCTATGTTACTCGGCAAGACCTGCCTGTAGAGAGCAATACATATAATTTCATCTGAGTCATCATTAAAAATTCGTCCACGGATATGGCGTATTCTGTAAGTGAATAGAACGAGATATATTTACTACAACCTACCAGAATGTTACGGGGATATTATCATGACCAAAGTGGTTTCGTTTTTCTTCGTTTTCGTCCTTCTCCTCACTGGTTGGCCAGATGTGGCGCATGCACAAGAGGATGTTCCGCACCGTACAATCATCACTCCCCCGAATCATGCGGTGTCCATCTCGAATCTTGGTGCGGGTGTGAATTCCGTCGATGATGATTTCGCCCCCATGATTCTCGGCAACGGCAGAGTATTATACTTCACGTCGAACCGGGGCGGTGATCAGGATGTCTACTCGACAGTCGCGTCACCGGATGGGTGGGGACCGGTCGTCCCTGCCAGGGATGATATCAATTCTTCAGAGCCGGATGGAAGTACGACGATTACTCCCGATGGGCACTTCATGGTATTCGTTGGATGCGACCGGGATGACGGTTTTGGAGATTGCGATCTCTATGGCGCGCGATACACTGCCGGAGCATGGCGGGATATTCGGAACCTCGGCCGGGTGGTGAACAGTGAGTACTGGGACTCGCAGCCAAGTATCTCCGCAGATGGAACCAGGTTATTCTTTGCTTCCGATCGTCCCGGAGGTTATGGGGGAACCGATATATGGATGTCCCAGCGAACGCTGGGTGGAACGTGGTCCGTTCCTGTTAATCTGGGTTCGACGGTAAATACTACCGGTGATGAACTCGCACCTTACATTGCGCCGGATGGGGTTACGTTGTATTTCGCTTCGGATCAGCATCCCGGTATTGGGGGGCTGGATATTTACGTTACCCGTTTCCGGAACGGAAAATGGACAAAACCGGAAAACATGGGAATGCCGATCAATACAGTCAATGACGAATCGTTCTTCACCGTGCAGCTTGGAACGGATAATGCTTACTTCGCCAGTACCAGGGATGGCGGCCGGGGAAATTACGACATCTATGTTGCCGTACCCAATCCCCTCCCGCCGGATGCCGTGACAACTATTGTCGGTGTCGTGAAAGATGGGAAAACGAATCAGGCAATTGGGGCGAAGCTGACCGTGACCGATCTATCCAACCAGGAGAAAGTCGCGGAATTCTTCAGCGACGATATCGATGGGAACTACGTTGTTGTTCTTTCCACGGGTCGAAGCTATGCCGTAACCGCGGAAGCGCCCGGTTATCTCTTTTATTCCGATCGTTTTGATGTCCCGAGAAATTCTCGAAACAGGGTGCTGCGCCGTGATATCCTTATGGATCGAGAGATGGTTCGCTTGCTGGTGTTCTTTGATTTTGATAAGGCCGTGTTGAAACCGGAATCCCGTGCCGACCTCAACCAGGCGGTGAGATGGTTGAAAAACAACCCCGGTATCCAGGTTGAAGTCGCCGGTCATACCGATAATGTCGGATCACCGGATTACAACAAGAAACTGTCGCAGCAACGGGCGAATGCTGTAAGACAATACCTCGTCGATCATGGTATCGCGCCGTCCAGGATTGTTGCGCGGGGGTATGGCATGGATGAACCTATCGCGACCAATGAGACGGAAGAAGGTCGCGCGAAAAATCGACGCGTGGAATTCAGGGTGAAGTCTCGCTGACCTGTCGCGTTCGGGCGAAACAGCGTTAATATTAATAATGAGGTCTTAAACGTGCTCGTGGAGACGAATGCGAAAGGTCGTTCCTGCGGGTGAAGTCGAGTGGAGCACGAGTTTTCCCTTGTGGTAGTCCTCCACGATACGCTTTGCAAGACTGAGACCGAGTCCCCAACCCCGTTTCTTCGTTGAATAACCGGGACGGAAGATGTCTTTCCGGAATCGCTTGTCGATACCTCGCCCTGTATCCTGGACGTCAATATCAATCCACTTTCCGTTTTTCGTCACCGTGAAAACAATCTTGCCCTTCCCGTTTTCCATCGCGTCAAGGGCATTCTTGATGAGATTTTCCAATACCCACGAAAACAGGTCGGGGTTCACGCTGATCGGGATGGATTTCTCCCCCGTGATGATGAACTCCACGTGT
Source organism: Chlorobiota bacterium (assembly GCA_013152135.1). GTDB lineage: Bacteria > Bacteroidota > Ignavibacteria > SZUA-365 > JAADGX01 > JAADGX01. Next base: position 5,955 of record JAADGX010000080.1, on the reverse strand, counting down.
TTTCCGGTCTGGGGTAGTCGTCTTTGGAAGTAGGAAATTGCATCGGTAAGAATGGCTTCGACGGTGAATTTTTGTAGTTGCGGTTTCGACCCGATTTTCGAAAACCGCTGGGTAATACGATTCAGCCGTTCCACGTCCTGTTTCATGTCCTCCAGAATTGCACGCACTTCTTCAGGGGAATCGGCTTTTTCCTTTAGCAATTCCGTCCATCCCATGAGACTGGAGAGCGGGGTACCCAACTGGTGCGCTGTTTCCTTGGCCATTCCCACCCAGATATTGGATTGTTCGTTGCGTTTGATATGGCTGAAACCGACATAGCCGATGATGATGAATAACCCGACGACCAGTATCTCTACGTAAGGCAACAAGCGCAGTTGTTTCACCAGGGAAGATTCATCGTAATAGATGTATTGAAGGATGATAGTATCCTGGTAAGCAACAACAATTGGGTCGTTGACTTCTGCGAATTCTTTCATCTGTTCGCGAAGAAACGCATCACGTTCCGCCTCGGACAGCGTGGAATCCAAGTCGATGTTTTTCGATGATATCGGGTTCCCGTCTCGATCGGAGAGAATGAGAGGAAAGTCGATGGGAAACGTCGGCGAGTTGATGATTTCGTCGAAGATGAAGCTGACGTCGCCCTCCGAGGTTCGCTCGCTGGCAAGATACTGCTGGCTGACGGCGTAGAGGTGGGCGATGGCGGTTTCGCGGGAAGCGAGTTTATTGACGAGATCGTGAGTATAGAAGAGCACGGCCAGGACGATAATACTGGCAAGGGCGATGAGGGAGATCTTTATGTTGGCGGAAACGGGTTGTTTCGGCATATGTTCTTCCTGTTATTACTACATGATACTAAGCTTGCATAGTATGTACAAGGGGAATTATCCTGCCCGTTGCCATTGTGATGAAGGCATGTCCCTGCGTATGTTTTAATGAATGAACAGATAACCATATTCAGGGATTTGAAATTGAAAAATATCTTCCTCCTCCACGTCCTTTGGATTACCGCAATAGCGTTACCCTTGTTTGCACAGGTGGATCAACAGAAACGCTTCCCCTTTCGCGAGCTGGATGTCGACATGATCCATGTCAAACTTGAACTCGAGTTCGATTTCGCCGCACACACGATTCGGTCTCGAATGACTTCCCCCATGGTTGCTTTGCGTAACGATTTGCGAGCGTTCGCGCTGGACGCGGAAGATATGACGTTTACATCAGTGAAAATCGACGGAGTCCCCGTCCGCATCGATACTTCTCGGCCCGCTGCGCTCACCGTCTTTCTTCCCCGACCCTGCCAGGCCGGGGACACGCTCGTGATGGTGGCCGAGTACCAGGCCGTTCCGAAGAAAGGGATGTTTTTCATCGACCCCGACTCGACCAATTCGCCATCGCCTCACCAGGTCTGGACCCAGGGAGAATCCGAGAATAATCACCACTGGTTTCCGTGCAATGATACCCCGAACGAAAAAGTGACATCGGAGATTATCGCCAGGGTCAGGCAGGATTTCGTCACCGTGTCCAACGGCAGGCTTGTAGCGAAGCGGGAAGATCCTGATGGCACGATAACCTGGCACTGGCTTCAGGACAAGCCGCATTCCATTTACCTGGTTGCTTTTATTGCCGGGAATTACGTGAAAATATCCGATACGTACCATGGAAAACCCGTGGCATTTTATGCTTACCCGTGGAACATCGAGGACGCCGCAAACAGCTTCTCGCATACGATCGACGCGCTGAAATATTTTTCGAACGTTACCGGAGTTGAATACCCCTGGGACAAGTATGATCAGATTATCCTGCGCAATTTCATGTATGGAGGAATGGAAAATACCTCGGTGACCACCTTGACCGAGCACACGATCCATTCGAAGCGCAGTGAAATCGACGGACGATCCAGCGTCGGTGTGATGGCGCACGAGTTGGCTCACCAGTGGTTCGGCGATCTGGTTACAACCAGGAGCTGGTCGCACATTTGGTTGAACGAGAGCTTCGCCACCTACTTCGAGGCACTGTTTCAAGGGCACCTGCGAGGGCAGGACCAGTACGATCTCGAAATGATGCAAAACGGGAGAACCAGCAAAGCCAGCGCTCGTTCGGTTCGCATGCCCATCGTTTTCGAAATCGAGAGGGGCGAACCCGACCGCTGGCCTATCGCCAACGTGTACCAAAAGGGAAGCGTTGTTCTGCACATGCTCCGCAACTTGCTCGGTGACCGGCTCTGGTGGAAAGGCATCAACCTGTACTTGCGCCGGTTTGCCTTCAGCAACGCGGAGACCTACGATTTTCGGCGCTGCATGGAAGAGGTCTCTTCCAGGGACCTGCGCTGGTTCTTCGATGAATGGGTCTACGGACTCGGTTACCCGGAGTACGTGGTTCGTTGGTCCTGGGACGATGAATCTTCGCGGGTGAATCTCCGCGTGCGGCAATCGCAGGAGGTGGATTCCGTCACCGGCTTTTTCGTCATGCCTGTTCCCGTCGTTTTACATTTCGCGGATTCCGTTGTCGCTCGTACCATTCTTGTGGATGAAGGGAACGAAACGTTCGCATTTGCCTTGAAGGAACGGCCGTTGCTGGTGGAATTCGATCCCGGTAACGTCGTGCTGAAAGACCTGGCGTTTTCAAAATCTATCGAGTCGTTTGCCTATCAGCTCGAGCACGGTACCGGTTTCGAATCCCGGTTGACGGCGATTGATTCTCTTGCTGTCCGGACGGGCAATAAAACAGCGTACCTTGCGCTGAAAGCCTGCGCTCTTTCGGACAACTCGAGGATTCTTCGGCGCAGAGCCGCATCGGCGTTGCGTCGATTTGACTCCGAGCTGATCGAACCGGATGTAGTCCGGGCTTTGGCGTCGGATCCGAACCCCCGGGTTCGGGTGGAAGGCATTCGTCTGATGACCGCAATCGACAGTGGGGATTTTCTCGATCTCGCGGAATCCATCATCTCCGGCGATTCGAGTATTGCCTGTGTCACCGCGGCGTTGAAATGGATGTCCGTGAAAGATACTGCGCGGTTCTACAAGGCGGGCCTCCACATGCTGGGTCGCGATAACGAAGACCCCGGGATCCTTTCCGCAGCGATCGATGGGTTCAGGATCAAAAAAGACCCGCGCGTGAGGGAACTCGTGGTATCACTTGCCGAGCGCCATCCGAACACGAATGTCCAGTACCATGCCTTGAAATATCTTGCCGATCTTTTTCCTTCAGCGACGGAAACGAACACGTTGTTGTTGAAGAAAATCCAGGCTGGGGACGGTTTCTTATCGATCTCCGCCGCCCGGATTATTGGGAAGACGGGCACGCCTGATCTGATTCCGGCTTTGGAGGCTATTCTCAACGGTAATCATGGGCGGTTCCTGGAACGAACGATCGAGCACGCAATTCGAAAAATCAAGGAGCGGAAGAATAAACCGAGAGAATAACGCTTATCACCGCCGAAGATGCTTGAGCTGCTCCGAACAAATGCTGTCCTTGGACTCACGGTGGTAGATATACGTCGGGAAATCAACTTTATGTACGGTGAATCGAGAAGAGAGGCGCCGAAAGAGTCTGAGATCTTCCCCGTAGATTCCTTCCCATCCTCCTACGGAGAGGAAAGAGTTCCTGTCGCCAAAAAACGTGCC
>JAADGX010000080.1:1533-2282 GCA_013152135.1 Chlorobiota bacterium | reverse complement strand
CGGGGGACCTGCGATCTCGACTCCGCCGTGGAGCACATCGACGTCCGGGTGGGACTGGAGATATCGCCAGCGTTGCGCAAGGTGATCGGGTTTGTACTCGTCGTCGGAATCAAGATAGCTGACGATATCGGCTTCGGCGTGGAGGAGGCCTATATTCCGGCAGGCGCTTTGACCACGATGATCGACAGAAATGATGAATATATTCGGGTGTTCGTGTGACAGGTTGCGGAGATACTCCGGTGTTTCATCCGTGCTGCCGTCGTCGATGATGATGAGCTGCCAGAGAACGTCCACCTGTTCCAGGACAGAGTCGACTGCACGCGGCAATAGTTGCCGGCGATTATATGTGGGGAGAATGACCGAGACCTGTGGTTTCACAAATATCACCCGTTTTCGGGGGGACCAATTTCATGAAAGGTAACAAATTTTGCCCAACCCCACGATGCATCGCTGGCAGGGGAGCAGGGGACCAAAGGTATGAGTGGTAACGAATTCCTGGAAACCTGTTTCCGTGCAGGAACAACCCGGGAAAAAAAGATTGCATTGATTACCATAGAATGATTTGATAACTTAAATATTTGCTATTTGAAGTTCTAGAAACTTCGGAAAATATATGCTTATAAGTATGACCGGCTTTGGCCGGGCCAGTGTAACCAGGGGGCACATTACGGCTACCGTCGAAATACGCAGCCTCAACAATCGCTTTTGCGAAATATCAGCACGTCTGCCGCAATCTTCTCTGGAGAAAG
>JAADGX010000080.1:0-1491 GCA_013152135.1 Chlorobiota bacterium | reverse complement strand
ATCAACGTTTTCGTGACAATGGAAAAGAATGAGCAGGAAAGACCTTCCTTGCAGTTGGACGCTCGTCTCCTTGCGTCGTACCTGGAGATTATCGACGAGGTGAAAAAAACCTCGGGCTTGCAAAACGACGTTGGGATCTCGGATGTTATTGCGTTACCGGGTTTGATTACGGCCGGCGATGAAGAGGATGATCCTGACAGCTGGGAAGCGGTGATGGAAGCGGTGAAACAGGCTCTGGACGACCTCGTTGCGATGAGGAGAAATGAAGGAAAGACGCTCGAAAAGGATATTCGCGCTCGGGTACTTGGGTTGCGCGACAAGATCTCGGAGATAGAAAAGCTGTCAAAAGAGGGAATTCCCCAGCAACGTGATCGTCTGAAGGAGCGCGTTGCTCTCCTGATAGATGCCGAGAACGTCAACGCGGAAAGGATCGAGATGGAAATCGCTCTCCTTGCCGACCGCCTCGATGTCACGGAAGAGTGCGTTCGTTTTCGAAGCCACCTGGACTTTTTCCTCAAGGTTTGCGACTCCGAACGATCGGAAGGCCGGAAGCTGAATTTCCTTTTGCAGGAAATGAACCGGGAAGCGAATACCATTGGTTCAAAATGTTCCGACGCGGAAATTGCGCACCAGATCGTCATGGTCAAGGAAGAAATCGAGAAAGTGCGCGAACAAGTCCAGAATATCGAGTAGTCCGAAATTCATCAAAGCAGGGAAAGAATACGTCGTATGCTCTTCGTCATTTCAGCGCCAAGTGGAACCGGTAAGACCACCGTCATACGGAATGTTTTGAAGCATTTCCCGGACCTGGTGTTCTCGGTATCCGCCACGTCACGGCCCAAGAGACCGGGCGAAACGGATGGCGTGGACTATTACTTCCTCTCTCCGGAGCGTTTCGAGGAAGCAATCAAACACAACGAGCTGGTGGAATGGGAGCGGATATATGGAAATTACTACGGAACCTTGAGGAAGCACATTGACGAAACCCTTGCACAGGGGAAGCACATGCTCTTCGATATCGACGTGAAAGGCGCTCTATCGATCCGGAAGCTGTTTCCGGATGATTCCGTGCTCATTTTTCTGCAGCCGCCCAGCCTTGAAGAATTAAAGAGACGATTGGAAAAACGTGGAACGGACAGTGAAGAAGTAATTCAGACAAGGCTCGAGAGAGCCCGGATGGAAATGCGCCTGGCTGAATCATTCGATTACGTGGTCATCAATGATGACCTTGAAAAGACGTTGAAGATGATCTATCACATTATCGAGAGTGCTTTGACGAAAGCAGGAATTACAGACATAAAAACGCAATCACAATCTAAATGAATGGAGGATGTATGCCCCTTGCATCTGTTGAACTGAAGGAACTGACCGATAAGGCGGAGAATATCTACGAAGCTGTCGTCATCATGTCCAAGCGTGCACGCCAGATCAACGAGGAACTGAAAATACGCTTGAATCAGGAGCTCGAGATGTTCACCCAGCACGTTGAAG
>JAADGX010000123.1 GCA_013152135.1 Chlorobiota bacterium | reverse complement strand
GGCATCCGGGGCGTAAAGTCCGGGGAAAAGTTCGAGCTTCTGCCCGCATTTGTCGGTTCGCAATCGTCGCGTCTCCGGGATGCGGGCGACAGGAACTCCGGCCTGTCTCCTTTCAGCCTGCGAAGTATGAGGGGCGAACTCTCCCTCGGCTTTCGCTACACTCTTACAAACAGCATTTTCTCGGAAGCGACGCTCAACCCGGATTTCAGCCAGGTGGAATCGGACGCGACCCAGATCGACGTCAACACGACCTTCGCATTGTTCTACCCGGAACGACGGCCGTTCTTCCAGGAAGGCAGCAACCTCTACGACACCTGGATCAGCGCGGTGTACACGCGCACGATCAACGATCCGCTCGCCGCTGCCAAGCTCATCGGCAACGCGGGTGCCAACAGTTTCATCTACATCGGGGCCTGGGACGAACATTCTCCCGTTCTCCTGCCCTTCGAGGAGCGGAGCGCCGTGGTCCAGGACGCGGGAAGGAGCGTTTCCAACATCTTTCGTTCCCGGTACGATTTCGGGGAATCGTCATTCGTCGGATTGCTGGTAACCGACCGGCGCCTGACCGACGGTGGCTCCGGCAGTACTTTCGGGGCCGACGCCATGCTGCTTTTCCTCGAGAATTTCAGGGTGAAAGTACAGGTCATGGGCAGCCACACAACGGAACCGAATGACAGTTCCCTGACGGCTTCCCTGGGCGACATGAAGTTCGACGGCGGCGCTCACACGGCAGCCTTCGACGGCGAATCGTACTACGGTCTTTCCTACATCCTGGGCCTCGAGCGGCAATCGCGGACCTGGAATTTCGATGTTACCTACCGGGAGTCCAGTCCCACATTTCGTGCCGCCAACGGATTCGTTACGCAGAACAACCGGCGCTCGCTCGGCATGTCGCAAAACTTGACCCTGTACCCGGAGGATTCGTTCTTCGACGTGATTCGACCCGGTATCAACGTGGGGCGGGTATGGAACTTCGACGGCGTGCGCAAGGACGAATGGTTCGTTCCCAACCTCAATCTCAACCTGAAAGGACAGACCTACGTCGGTGGCGGGTACATTTTCAGCAACGAGCTGTTCAGGAACGTGCAACTCCGTGGGATCAGGAGAGGCTGGATCTACATCAATTCGAATTATCTCGAATGGTTCCGTTTCGGCCTTAATTACACGGCGGGGCGGTTCGTGGCCAGAAGCCTGGAGACGCCAGTGCTGGGCGACGGCAAGAATTTCAGCTTCTGGACCGAGATCAAGCCGAGCACGCAGATCATCGTTTCAGCCAGTGTTTCCTATTCCGATCTGTATTACCCGGACAGCGGTGACGAGATTTTCAGCGGTTACATCTTCCGGAGCCGCATCAACTACCAGTTCACCCGGGAGCTGTTCCTGCGACTGGTCGTGCAGTACAACCAGTTCGGTCGAGGCCTGGATGTCGAGCCACTTCTCACGTACAAGCTCAACCCGTTTTCGATCTTTTACATCGGCGTCACAAGCAGATACGGAGATTTCGGGTCGTTCTACAAGAGCTCCCTGCGAGAAAGCCCCATTATCCTCACGCAACGGCAGCGACAGTACTTCCTGAAATTCCAATACCTCTTCCAGGTATAGCGCAAAGGTAACGCGGCCTCCAAGTTATCTTCCCGGTCGATAGGCCGGGCAGGCGCGGTTCCGGGCACGTGTTTCGCCGTGTTGACAACGCGGTCCGATCGGATTGTCGGGGTGTTCGTCATTTTCCGATAGAAGGCGGGGACCACGTGCGGTAAGGGTTTCCGCCGGTGGTTCCACGTCCTCGTCTTGCCCGCCATACTGATTTCGAGTACTTTGCACTGTCATGAAGGCCCATGCCGATTTGAACACCAGCCATTTCATCCCATGAAAGCATTACTCCGTTCCTTTTCTTGCGCGGCAGCCGTAATGGTCCTGCTGGCCGGGTGCTCTTCGCCCGAACCTTCACTTGACACGGGACCACCGCTGGTGCGCTTTCTTGGAGCCCATCTCCAGGAAAACCGCGTCCTGATCGCAGCCTCGCTATTCAATTGGACCGGGCAGGTATCGAACTCCGGCGAGCGGTTATATTCTGTTCGTCATACCATCTGGTTGCGGTCCGATGGCGGCGGACGCTGGAAGGCGGTAGGCGTAATGCCGGGGTATCCCTACTCCGTGAACGAAGTGATGCCGGGAGAAATACTCGTGACCACCAACGCGGGTGTCCAGCATTCGGGCGACGGCGGCGCGAGCTGGGACAGGGTGATGAAATCAAAGCTGGTGACGAGTATCGTGTGGGACGGCGTGCACAAGGAGTTGATGGCCTGCGAGGTTCGCAACGGGATCGTGCGGCACGTCCGGAACCGGGTATGGACCCGTATCAACTCCGTGCCCTCGTAGCCGATCTACCAGGTCGCGGGAGGTGATTCCGTTCTTTACCTCTTGACCCGCCGCAACGACAGCAGCCTCGTGTACCGCAGTCGCGACGGGGCGTATACCTGGGAATCGATCTGGCCCTATGCCCGGAGAATCCATTTCTTGTTCGTCCCCTCGTCCGGGGAATTAATGGCGGCTACAAGCGCGGGCCTGTACCGCTACAACGGCAGCCGGTGGTTCGGCCTGGGGCCGCCGGAGAACACGGTGTACGGTGCGTCGTTACCCGCGAGGGGACTTGGATCGCCCGGCGTTGCGTTCGCGGTTACTACGGCCGGTTATGTTTCTCCGCGATTATTCTGGCGCGAGACAAAACAATTTTTGTTCAGCAAGTTTTCGAACGATTCCTTCACCGAGCAATACGGCATACTTCGCAACGACGGAACGGGATGGCGCATGGCGCTGGCAGGCCCGTACACGTTCGTGCAGGTGGACCGGGCGGGTGTTGTGGTGGCCTACGGCGGAAGAAAAGTGGCCCTCTCGCGGGATTCCGGTCACACATGGCAGGATATCTCCGCCGACCTCATGCCGCTGATCATGGAAGCGGACAGCGTTATGGCGGGCGAAGATATCCACCCCTGAATTATTTGCCCTGATTCTGTATATTAGCGCTCAGGTTTAACAGAACGATTTCGCTTTACCGTTTGCCGGAGGATCACGGTCATGCTACGCTGTTTCCGCCTTGGGTTCATGGCTTTTCTGCTTATGAGTGTCCTGTTGGGTTCCGAGGCCGAGGCCCAGCAGTTGTTCCGCTTTGCGCGCGGCGGACTTGTCGTGTGGCTCGAACCCGGCACGGGCCGGTTCAGTCTTCAGACCGCCGACTCGACCAACCTGCTTTTCATCCGCGACCACCGCATCAATTCCTTTACCAATGTCCGGATCAACGACACGGTGTACACCAACAACGTGCTTCCCAGTCCCCCGGCGGGAACGACTCCCTTTCCCAAGGGAACGATTACAATGGATTCCACCTCGATCCTCTTCGTCACGGACTTGCCCCATGCCGGTGACGCGGTGCAGTTGCGGCAGCGCTTCACACCGGATTCCATCGGCACAAGACTCTACCTGCGCTTGCGCAACGTCCTGGTCAACAATACCGGCGACACGGTGCGCGCGGGCCTGCTGCACGTACTGGACCTGATGATCGGCGACGACGACTCCGTGGAGGTGTACGTGAACGGCCTGCGGGTCGCGCGGGAGAGGGAATTCCGCGATACGCTGGTGCCCCCGCGGTGGACGGCGCGTTCCATGGCGTGGCCGTTCGTCGTGCACGGCGTGTTCGACAGCGCTGGTGCCCGGCCTCCCGACCAGTTCGTCGTGGGGCGCTGGCGGTCCGAAGGATACGTGGGCGCGGCGACGTGGGACTACCAGCCGTCCGGCCTGGAACTAGGCGACAACGCGGTTCTCATGCAGTGGAACCGGCAGCCGATTGCCTCCGGCGACAGCCTGGTGATCACGGTGATCTACAGCGTGGAGATTCCTCCGCCGGGCAGCATCCAGGTTCGTCTCGAGTGCCCGGGCAATATGCGGTTCTACCTGGACCGTTACGCCACCGGCTACCTGGATAATCCCCGCCACGTCGCCAACCTGATCCGGAACGTTGGTCTCTATCCCGCTTCGGGCCTCTCTGTGCGCGTCACGACCGGTCCCTGGCTGGTGGTGGACTCGGGTTCCTCCGCCCAGGCGGTCGATCCTCGTGTGCTGCGGCCGGGACGAACGGCGGCGAACGCCTGGCGCCTCCGAGCGGTCATGGATTCCACCGAGCGATCGTCGTGGGTCCGGTTCGATCTGCGTGGCCGGTACGGCGTCCGCGATTCCTGCGTCATGCTCGTGCATCTGCCCGCGGGCATCTTCTGCGATTACGAGGTGTACGCCGTCGCCCCGGACAGCGTCCGGCGCTTGGGCGACTTGACGGGGTACGATCCCAACCCCGTCCGTATCACGGCTTTCGTGCTGAACCGGAGCAGCTTTCCTCTCAGCAGCGTCAAGGCCACGCTGCACCTCCCGCCCCGGCTTAGACTGTTGGCGGGAGATACCACCCAGCACCTGATCGAGCCGTTGATGCAAATCTACCAACGGCAGAAAGCGACGGCGACCTGGATGGTTGGGGCGCGTTTTGGCGGGAGGACCGACACGGTGACGTGGAAAATCACGTTCAGCGGTATGTGCGTAAAAGAGGAAGAGATCGAGGGGCGGATCATCGTTGGCGGAGTGACGCTGGATCAGCCGGATGCGGGAAAGGTGATGCTGAACGCGGCATGGGGACGGGAGTTCTGGTTCGCCTATCCGACGAACCGGGGAAGAGGCTTGGGACTTTATTCAACGCCCTACCTGCGCATACTGACCGTGAAGCCGACAACCGTTTTCCTTTATGCTCCGGCGTGGTCTCCACAGTGGTGGGCGCGACTGGTGCTTCCCGCGAACGTAGATACTTTGATCCGACCCCACTGGACGGTTGTAAGGAGCACTCCGTATCTACTCTCGAATAACGGCGTTGTCGTGAAAAGCACGGAGCCGATCGCCCTGGAAATGATCAGCTACCTTCCCGGCAGCCAAACGAATCCGTGGAACGTGGACGCGAGCATGATCCTGCCGCTCCCGTGCCTTGGCACACGGTACATGGCGGTGGGATACGACTACAATGAACCCATCGAGGAATTCATCGTCGCTTCCGGGCTGAACAAGACCGCCGTGTATTTTCGTATGCAAGAAGTAACGCCGGAGTGGGATATCCCGTGGAAAATCAACACCTACACCATGGACCGCGGAGCCGCCGCAAGCGTGCGGCCGCTGAGTGGAAGACCGGGCGGGGGATTGCTGGGCGTGGAAATACGCGCAACCGCTCCCGTGTACGTATCCGGTGGCACTGCCAGCGACTTGATCAAATACCCTGGTGGATTAAGCAGGGATTCCACGTCTCCAATTCGTGATATGGGATTCCACCAGATGCTTCCCGAGAATCTCCTGGGAAAGGCCCATGTGGCTCTGCCCTTCCGTAACACCAGTGAAGAGTTCATGCTCAAGATCGTGGCCACGGAGGACTCCACCATCGTGTGGGCGGCCTGGCAACCACACTTCCTGTGGAAACGTGGCGACTTTTTATTCGTCGAGTTCGACGAACCCACGCACGTCACCGGGAACAAGCCCATCGTAGTCGTGCAGATGAACAAGTACCACTTTCGCGACGACCCGCCGGACGTCCCGGGCGACTTCGCCTTCACCATTCTTCCTCCCGCGAACAGGTGGCCGATGTACCACGACTTCTCCACCGCCGTCCAGTTCTTCGCTCCGGGTTCCCGGACGTACCTGAACCTGGCCGTGCATGGGGGAGGGCAGGACTCGGTGCGTCTCGACGGGAAGCTGCTTCCCGCGTCCACGTTTCGCAAGGTGCTGGGAGCGTCGTTCTACGGCGGAACCGTCGAGGTAACGCCGGGGCGCCACAGGGTGGAGACCACGGACCCGCGCGGGGTATCGGTTATCGCCTACGGCCATATTCCGTTCAACTCGTTCGCTTTCTGCACCGGCATCCGGCTGTTGGAGCAAGACACCATTCTCACCGATATTCCGCACCAGTCCGCGCCGCGTATGATGACGCTCGATCAAAATTACCCCAACCCGTTCGGGGAGGGATCGGCTTCAGGGAGCCCTGAGACCGTGCTGCGGTTCACCCTGCCCGCCGCAGCGGGCAACGCACGTCTCGAAGTGTTCAACGTCCTGGGACGCCGCGTAGCGGTGTTGTGGGAAGGCCCGGCGGCGGCGGGAACTCATACCATACCGTTCGACGCCGCGGCATTGCCCGGGGGCGTGTACATCTGCCGCCTGCAAGCGGGCAACCGGGCGCGGCAGATCAAGATGCTGCTTATTCGATAGAAGAAGACAAGAAGGGTGATTGCCGGGGCGGTCTCACACCGGTAGAACTCACATCACCGACATGATCCTGGTTTGAACCTGGTTTCCCGACTGAAGACGGATGAAATACATTCCACGAGGCAGCCTGCCCACGTCGATCGTGACGCGGTAGGTTCCCGGTTCGGCGTCGCCTTCCCAGAGCGTCGCACGCTCCTTCCCAATGATGGTGTAGAGCCGGACCGACGCGCGGGCCTTGCCGTTGTTCTGAAGGCCGCGGGATGGAATGTCCCACGTGATGGTCGTAACGCTGCTGCGGGAGACGCTGCCCGGACCGCAGGGGTTTGGGTAGTTCTGATGAAGGACGAGGTTGCCGGGGGTCTGGCCTGGCGGTCGCGCCCGTACCAGGCCGCCTTTCACCGAGTGCAGGATGGTTCCGAAATCGCCGACGAGGACGGCGTTTTCCCGGTCGATGTAGGCGGCGGCGCGCAGGTGATCATCGGTTCCGCTTTTCTGCGTGTGCCAGGTGAGCCCGCCGTCGGTGGTGAAAGCGAGATTGCCCCAGTATCCTCCCGTGATACCGTTGAAACGGTCGGTGAAAGAGATGAAGTATTGGCTCCAGTCGAGACTGGTAGATTGGAGGTTCCAGTTCTTTCCTCCGTCCGAGGTGAAAAATATCCTGCCCATGTCTCCCGATATCCATCCGAAACTGGCATCGACGAAATCGATATCGAAGAGCGAAGAGGGTGACGGAAGGGAGACCGGCTCCCAGTACATCCCCGCGTTCGTGGTCCGGCGCACCATGTTGTCCCCGGTCAGTATGCCGGTGCGCTGATCCAGGAGAACGACGCTGTTGAGATAATTCCGCGCGTTGCTGAGTTGTGGCGTCCAGTGCTCTCCGCCGTCCGTGGTCCACAGGACCAGCCCGTCACCCAGGAGCACGTCGCCCACCGCGCAGCCTGTTTTTTCGTCGAGGAGATAGATTCCCCGCAGCGCCGTTTTCCAGCCGGTCCACTGGTTGAACCACGTCTCGCCGCCGTCAGTGGTGCGCAAGATGGTTCCGCCCGCTCCCGCGATGCTCCCCAGCGACCGGTTCAGGAAATGCACGCCGTACAGGTTGTTTGTCGTGTGAGACTCCTGTTGAATCCAGCGTTTTCCCCCGTCGGTTGTATGCAGGATGACGCCTTCATCGCCTACCGTCCATCCGTAATCGGGGTCGGTAAAGGCGACGTCGTGCAGATGATTGAGCGTGAGGAGCGAGGAGAGCGCGTACCAGTTTTCGCCGCCGTTCATGGTGCGGATGATCGTGCCGTGATCGCCCACGGCTATACCGATGCGGGGACCGATGAACGAGAAGTTGTTGAGGTGCATCCCGGTCATGCTGCTGCGCGGTTCCCACGTCGTTCCCGCGTCGGTCGTGACGAAGACCATGCCGAATTCTCCCCCCGCCAGAGCGCGGTTCTCGTCCAGGATGGTTACGGTCATGAGGGCGTTGGCGAAGCCGGTGGACGTCGTATCCCAGGTGAGTCCGCCGTCTGTCGTCTTCAGGATGAGACCGTGTGTGCCGGTCGCGAGGCCGTAGGACTCGTCCAGGAAATCGACCGCGAAAAGTGCGTTCATGGTAGGTTTCGGAATCAGGTTCCATGTTTTACCGCCGTCGGTGGAGCGGAGGATCGTCCCGACCAATCCCACCGCGATTCCCAGCGTGTCCGAGACGAGGCAAACGCAGCGCAGTGGATTGAATACTGGCGTCCTCACGGTGGCCCACGTTTCGCCTCCGTCTGAAGTACGGAGAAACGGTCCCCAT
>JAADGX010000064.1 GCA_013152135.1 Chlorobiota bacterium | reverse complement strand
GAAGAATATTTTTTTATATGAATAATAAAAAAAGGACCCACCCATGGAAGCAAGATGGACCCTCCGCGCCGTCCAGGATGTGGATAGGGTACGTCAGCTTAAGGAGGAAATTCATGTACCAGAAGTTATCGCTTCTATTTTAGTATCCCGTGATATTGACTCCTATGAAAAAGCTAAGGCGTATTTCCGACCCAGTCTTGCCGATCTGCACAACCCTTTTCTCATGCATGACATGGAAAAAGCGGTTTCGCGGATTGTTCAGGGACAGGCAGCGGGTGAGAAAATGCTGGTATATGGTGACTACGATGTCGATGGCACCAACAGCGCCAGCAGCATGTTCATGTTTCTCCGCCAGATCGAGTGTAATGTAGAAGTCTACATTCCCGATCGCATGACCGAGGGCTATGGCATTTCCGAAACGGGAATCGACTATGCCCGGAGCAGGGATATCACCCTGATCATTGCCATCGATTGCGGTATCACGGCTGTCTCACAGGTCGAGTATGCCCGCAAGCACGGGCTCGACGTGATTATTTGCGACCATCACGAACCCGCTGACACGACGCCGGACGCCTACGCCGTTCTGGATCCACTGAAACCTGAGGATACGTACCCGTTCAAGTACCTCAGCGGATGCGGCGTCGGATTCAAACTCATGCAGGGATTGGCCGAATACTACGACGTCCGGGAAATGCCGTACGAGTACCTGGATTTCGTTGCCATCGCAGCCGCGGCGGATATCGTCCCGCTCATCGGCGAAAACCGCATTCTCGTGTATTACGGCCTCCGGTTGTTGAACGAACGTCCTCGTCCGGGAATAAAAGCGCTTATCGAATCGTCGGGACTTTCCTTCGGGGACCTGACCGCGGGACAGATTGTTTTCGTTATGGCGCCGCGTATTAATGCCGTGGGACGACTTGGAGACGCGCACCGGGCCGTGGACCTTCTCACCTGTCAGGACGAGGCCGTGGCAACCGAATACGCCCTTGTCCTGGAAGAGGAAAACCGTAACCGCCGCAAGATCGATGAAGACACCTTCAACCAGGCCCAGGTGTACGCGGACCAGATTCTGGCTGAATCACCGGACGCGCCGATTGTCTTGCACAACAAAGACTGGCATCCCGGGGTTCTGGGTATCGTGGCTTCTCGTCTCGTGGAACGATACTACCGTCCATCCATCATGTTATCAACGGTTGACGGCGTCGCAAAAGGTTCCGCCCGCAGCATCATTGGCTTCAATATTTATGAAGCCTTAAAGCGTTGCGAGCATACGCTGGTGCAATTCGGCGGTCACAAGTACGCCGCCGGACTGGCCGTGGAAGTCGACCGGATCGACGAGTTCCGCGAATGCTTTACCGCCATCGCCCGGGAGATGTACACGGGCGACATCCTTACCCCGGAAATAAAGATTGATGCGTGTATCGAATTCAGCGAGATATCGACGCGGTTTTTCCGGATTCTCAAGCAGTTTGCTCCCTTTGGTCCGGGGAACCAGCGCCCCGTTTTTGTCACGAGGAAGGCGGAGGTCTACGGTGAACCGCGGATCGTGGGCCGGAACCATCTCAAGCTCAAACTCCGCGATGCTGGAGTTGTGTTTGACGCCATCGGTTTCAACCTTGGAGACAAGCTCCCGATGGTGCAGGAATCGAGATCGAACTTGGACGTCGTTTTTACGATTGAAGAAAATACCTGGAACGGGAACACCTTTCCCCAGTTGAAATTGAAGGATTTACGCAAAGGGACCGACGAAGAGCTCCCCGTCGAGGTAATTGATTTTTCCGAAGAAATTTTGAAGACATAACATAGTCGTGGAGGTCTGAACACCATGTCCGGACATTCTAAATGGGCAACCATCAAGAGGAAGAAAGCGGCGAACGATGCCGCGCGGGGGAAGATGTTCACCCGTCTTATCAAAGAGATTCAGATCGCCGCCCGGGAGGGTGGAGGTGATCCGGAAAACAATCCGCGTCTCCGGCTTGCCATTCAGAACGCCAAATCTGCGAATATGCCCGCTGATAACATCAAGAAGGCCATCATGCGGGGAACCGGCGAGATGGAAGGAGTGCATTACGATGAAATCACGTACGAAGGGTACGGCCCCGGAGGCGTGGCGATTCTCATCGAAGTCGTGACGGATAACCGGAATCGCACGGTGGCGGAAATCCGTCACCTGTTTTCCAAGTACAACGGAAATTTGGCGGAGAACGGCAGTGTCGCGTGGAAGTTTTCCCGCAAAGGCATCATCCGTGTGCCATCCACGTACGATGAAGAGGAACTCCTGTTGACGATTATCGACGCGGGCGCGGAAGATCTTAAGACCGAAGGTGAATCATACGTCATCTCCACTCCCGTGGATAAGCTCGATGCCGTGAAAAGGGCCTTGGAGGAGAATGGCATTGAGATTCTCGAATCGAACCTTACCATGGTCCCTCAAAACACGTTGAAAATCGAGGGCAAGGAGGCCGAGCAGGTTCTGCGTCTCATGGAGGCGTTCGAGGATCACGATGATGTGCAAAACGTGTACGCCGACTTTGATATCGACGACACCGTAATGGAAAAGCTTCAGGATTGAATGTGCCGTCTTCCATTCTCGTTCTCGGCATCGATCCCGGTACGCTGACAACCGGGTATGGCGTCATCGAGCAGGCCGGCGCCGGGTTCCACCGTATCACATCCGGTTGCATCCACACGTCTCCGAAAGACAAGCTTCCGATACGGTTGCAAATAATCTACGCGGGCCTTATCGAGATCATCGATCAGTTTCACCCGGATGAATGCAGCATTGAGACCGCGTTCTTCGGCAAGAATATTCAATCCACGCTCAAGCTGGGACAGGCGCGCGGTGTCTCGATTCTCGCCGCGGTGCATCGCCAGCTCGCAATCGAGGAATACTCGCCCAGGGAAATCAAGCGTTCGGTGACGGGGACCGGCGCGGCCAGCAAGAAACAGGTTGCGTACATGGTGTGCACGTTGCTGGGATTGGAACAGGACATCCTCCAGCATGATGAAACGGACGCCCTGGCAACCGCGATTTGCCACGCCCAGCACATGAATTCCGGGCGGTCTGCCAAGGACTGGGCTTCTTTCGTGGCCGAGCATCCGGAACGCGTGCGGGGTGGAAGATGATCGCCCATATTCGCGGGACGATCATTCGTAAATCGCCGACGCGGGTCATCGTCGAGGCGGCGGGTGTCGGTTATGAGCTCTTGATATCCGTGAACTGTGCCGAACGCCTTCCGGAAAAAGGAAGAGAAGTTCATCTCGACACCTACCTTCACGTGCGCGAAGATATCATGCAGCTCTATGGTTTTCTCGATGAGACCGAAAAAGAGATGTTTCTCCTGTTGATTTCCATTTCCGGTATTGGGCCCAAGCTGGCTCTGACCATCCTTTCCGGTCGCGGGGCGGCGGAACTCAGGAACCTGGTGTCTCGCGGGGATGTCGCCTCATTGACAACAATTCCTGGAATCGGGCGGAAAACCGCCGAAAGAATCGTGGTCGAGCTCCGTGACAAGTTTTCTTCATTAGCGGAAATGGAAGATACGGGTGGCCTCTCCACCCCTCAGACGGAAACGGTCAAAGCCCTGGTCGCTCTAGGCTATTCCAGGCAAATTGCCGAAAAAGCGCTGAAAAAGGCGATTTCAGAATTCGATGTGGATCCGGACTCGGTGCAAAACCTTATCAAAACAGCCCTCAAAGTCCTCTCCGGACGCTAACTTCTGTTGAAATAAAAAGACTTAACTTTTTTACTTAAACCCTTGCTTTAAGAAAATCAAGGTGTTATATTAGGAAAGCATTCACTGTTTCCCGGAGCCAATTAGCCCAAAGAATGCCCTCCTCGTTTCGGTTAATTGGCTCTCTTTTTTTTGCCTCCAGGTAAAGAAAAACGCCCACAGCACGAGGAAAGCGGTGGGCGTTTGCTATTAAAACCTTACAAAATCACAGGAACAACAGGAATCCGATATTGACGCCCACTTTGTTACCGCTTTGTGAGTCGCTGTTTTCGTATTTCATACTATCCGCATTGTAGAAGACAGCGCCTGTTATTCCGACGCTGCGGACAATCATGAAGGAAACGCCTCCGAATAATTGCATTGCAGTTTGTGTGAAATCGGATGAATATACTCCTGTTTCTTCCGATCCACCTCCAAATAAGTAGGCAGCGCCGACGAACGGTAAGACTCGAGGATTACTGAGCGGGAAGAAGTAGGCAAGACGAGGACCGATAATATACTTGGAAGAGCTGTAGCTTCCACGGGAAGAACTACTATATCCGACAGCAAGCCCCAGGTTCAAACCGTTTATGATAAAAAACCCACCCGATAGATCAAACGAGAGCGCAGAACTGGCATCTCCGTCATTGTTCTCGTACAGTTTTCCGCTTGAATTCGTGAAACCGAAACTGCCGCTTCCACCGAACAGCCAGCCTCCCTTGTGAACGGGTGATTTTTGTGCATGTGCCGGAACTGCGACAAACGCAAGAACGAGGAGTGCAATAGTAGCAATACTGCAACGACGCATAGAACCTCCTTTTTAGCTTTGATGAGAATTGAGATGGTTCAAACCTTCGGCGATAAAGTAAGCAGAAAGCTGACGCCTGTCAAACATTATGCGGAAAGATGTACTTTCGTTTATCCGAAGGATTTACCCGGTGATCTCTTATTACTCCTGTGAAAGGAATCGATACGACTACAACGCAGCATCCCCGGATTCCTCGGTTCGCACGCGTACGGCTTCCTCCACGGGGATGACGAAAATCTTGCCGTCACCGACCTGCCCGGTTTTCCCGAACTTGATCACCGCGTCGATGACCCTGTCCACGAGGGCGTCCGGAACAACGATCTCGATCTTGATCTTCGGCAGGGCGTCGATCTGGTATTCCGCGCCGCGGTAAATCTCCGTGTGGCCCTTCTGGCGTCCGAACCCTTTCACTTCCGTAATCGTCATGCCCTTGATGCCCAAGTCCTGGAGGGCGTCGCGAACGTCATCGAGCTTGAATGGTCTGATGATGGCTTCTACTTTTTTCATATATCTTCCCGAGTTCGTTTTGCCCAAAATACCACCGGCCAGGTCGAAATGCAACGAGAGGGCAATATACACGGGCGCATCGAGCCTGTTCAAGCAGATATCGCGGAAACAGCCGTGGTCATGTTTTCCACGACAGATATCCTATCCAGGCGCGCGTGCGCTTGATAGCAGGTTCACAATAACGTATTTTGGCAGAGGCGTTATTCACTCTGGATGCGTTCCGAGACGTCGTCGGGGCGATAGGAGAACTTGAGGTCGTAAGCAGAAACGTCACTTCATCGACACCGATGGTCCTTCAAACCGGGGATATCCGGAGTCAGCGCAAAAAACTGGCAGCAAAACACAGGTCGAATTCCATGTACCCCGTCATCCTCACCGTTCCGCACGCAGAGAGGGTTTCCCGATGGAGACTGATCCTGCGGCCATTCATGCTCATCCCGCATTTTTTCTGGCTCTCGCTATACGGGATCCCGGTAAGCTTCGTTCTGTTCGTGAGTTTCTGGGCGATCATTTTCACGGGAAAATTCCCCCCGGGCATGTATGCTTTTGTAAGCAGGTATTTCCGGTACTACATGCGAGTCATCGCGTATTCGTACTTTCTGACCGATGTATATCCACCTTTCAACGGAGATGAAACGGAGCCGTATCCCGTGCGTGTTCACCTGGATTACACCGAGAAATATTCGCGGTTGTCCGTCTTCTTTCGATCGATTTTATGCTTTCCACACGTTTTTTTCTTTTTCTTTTATTATATCGCGTTTGAAATCGTGAGGATCGCCGCTTTCTGGGTGGCGCTGATTCTCGGACGCTTGCCGAATTCGATTTTTGAATACATGAAACGCTTCTTTATCTACTACGCGCGGTTGGAAGCGTACCTCATGATGCTGAGTGATGAATATCCACCGTTCCATGGATTGCAACCGCTGGCGGCTGAACGAGCGAATCGGGATATCATAACTGTCGAAATAGAATCGTCAGATGATGGTGAAACGTCCGCGCGGTACCAGGCGGGAGAGATGAAGGACGAGGAATAAATAATATTTCTTGACATTGATATGCGAATACGATTATTTTGGCAAAGATATGTTCGTTTGCAAAGCCTCAAAAAAAGCCCCAATACTTGACACATCTTCATTATGCTCACTGAATTCGGTAAAGTCCTCATCTTCTTCCTTCTGGGGGCGATATTTGTAGGGGTCACACTCGCGGTATCCCGGCTGGTCAGTCCCCGGCGTCCTTCCAAAGAAAAAATGATGACCTATGAATGTGGAGAAGATCCCATTGGCGAGCCATGGGTAAGATTCAATATCCGCTTCTATGTGATCGCCCTCATTTTTTTACTTTTCGACGTGGAACTGGCCTTCCTTTTTCCCTGGGCAACGGTGTATGCCGGTCTGGGGATGTTCGCGTACGTTGCCGGGGCTTTGTTCATCCTGGTGTTGTTTTTGGCCGATTGTTACCTGTGGGCCAAGGGGGATCTGGAATGGATACGTCCCGAGCCCCAAATACCGAAACTTGCGGACCTGATCGACCATTCCGAAGTGGTCGCGCAGGAAGGTTCCATTCCTGAAGAAAAACAATCTCCTGTCGCATCCTGATTTCAGAAGGAGAGTACTAGAGCTCATGGGATTACTGGACAAAAAATTCGAGAACAGCAACATTATCATCACGTCGCTGGAAGGTGTGATGAACTGGGCCCGCCTGTGCAGCCTGTGGCAGATGTCGTTCGGTCTGGCCTGCTGCGCGATTGAAATGATGGCGGCGTCCGCGTCCCACTTCGATATCATGCGGTTCGGTGTGATACCCCGTCCAAGCCCGCGGCAGTGCGACGTCATGATCGTCGCAGGCACGGTTACCTTGAAAATGGCTACCCGGATCAAGCGCTTGTACGAACAAATGGCTGAACCCCGCTACGTCCTGTCCATGGGGAGTTGTTCCAACTGTGGCGGACCGTATTGGAACTACGGCTACCATGTTCTCAAAGGCGTCGATCGTGTCATCCCCGTCGACGTGTATATCCCCGGCTGTCCGCCGCGTCCGGAAGCTTTGTTGGAAGGCCTGATGAAGCTCCAGGAAAAAGTGCGCAATGAGAGCCTGGTCAAGGAAAAAGCCGCATGATCCATTCGTACGACCCCCTCGCATGCACCATCTCTTGTTTTTCCAACTAACAATTATTCGACTGGAAATTTCACATGGCAAAGGAACCCAAAGAGATTTACGAAAGACTGCAGGCGGCATTTCCCGGCGTTTCCCTGGAGTTCGACGAAACGGTCCCTTGTATCATAGTCGAACCGATGAAGTGGAAAACCGTCGCGCTGTTCCTCCGCGATGCCGACGACCTGAAATTCGATTCCCTCATGTGCCTGAGCGGGGTTGATAATGGGGATGGTAACCTGGTGTCGGTATGTCACCTGGATTCCATGGTGCATCGGCATAAGCTTACCGTCAAGTGTATCGTATCCGTCGACGACCCGAAAGTGGAATCGGTGGAGCAGGTCTGGCGCACCGCCGACTGGCACGAACGCGAATCCTATGACTTGATCGGTATTGAATACGTAGGGCACCGGGATCTGCGCCGCATCCTCATGCCTGATGACTGGATGGGACACCCGTTGCGCAAGGACTACGAAGTCCCTGAATTCTACAACGGCATCAAGGTCCCGTATTGAATACTGAGATAACATTTCCGAGCCACTATGCTTGATCATTCTTTGACTACACGGGAAGAAATCCGCGACCTCGGCCTGCGGACCGAGGAGATGGTACTGAACATGGGTCCGCAACACCCGTCCACGCACGGCGTTTTGCGCCTTGAACTGGTTCTCGAGGGCGAGATCATCCGCAAGGTGATTCCTCATATCGGGTACTTGCACAGGTGTTTCGAGAAGCACGCGGAAAACGAGAGTTATACACAGGTCATTCCGTACACGGATCGTATGGATTATCTGACCTCGATGAATAACAACCACGGCTATGCCTTGGGGATCGAGCGCCTCATGGACATCGAGGTGCCGGAGCGCGTGGAATACATCCGGGTCATCATGGCGGAGTTGCAACGCATGTGGCTATCGGGACGTACGGGATGGACATCGGGGCGTTCACGCCGTTCCTCTACTGCTTCCGCGACCGGGAACACATTCTCGACATTTTTGAAAAGACCTGCGGCGCCCGTTTGCTGTACAATTACATCTGGATCGGTGGCGTATCGCACGACGTGTATCCCGATTTCGTCAAGGACGTCGCCGACGTGGTCAAGATGCTGCGTCCGACGATCAAAGAGCTCAACGACCTGCTGAATTACAACAAGATTTTCATCGATCGCACGGCGAACGTGGGCGTACTTCCGGCGGACGTTGCAATAAACTTCGGCTGCACCGGGCCCATGCTTCGGGGTTCCGGTGTGGATTTCGATCTCCGTCGCGACGATCCCTACTCGATCTACGACCGTTTCGAGTGGGAAGTCCAGGTGGGCAAGGGTGAGATGGGGACGGTGGGCGACTGTTGGGACCGGCACATGGTTCGCGTATGGGAGATGGAGGAAAGCTGCAAAATCCTCGAACAGGCCATCGAGTCGTTCCCCGAAGGTGACGTGCATTCCGCCATTCCCAGGCGGGTGCGGCCACCGAAGGGGGAGATTTACGTTCGGGTCGAGAATCCACGCGGAGAACTCGGTTATTACATCATCAGCGATGGAACGGGGACGCCCTTCCGCATCAAGGCCCGCGCACCGGGATTTTCCAACCTGAGTGTGATCAACGAAATATCAAAAGGACACATGGTCGCTGATGTCGTGGCCATACTGGGGAGCGTTGACATCGTTCTGGGAGAAATCGACCGGTAGAGTCGCTAAACTGACTGGAGAATACATCAGGCACAATGGAACAATTTATTCGTGATTTAATCGGCAACGATCTCCTCGCCACTATCGTGTGGTGCGTGTTGCCGCTGGTTTTTATCCTCGGCTATGCGATCGTCGCCATCCTGGCTGAAATGAAAAGCGCGTCCTGGTTCCAGGACCGCCTCGGTCCCATGAGGACGGGACCCTGGGGCATTTTCCAGCCTTTTGCCGACATTTTAAAACTGCTGATGAAGGAGGATATCGTTCCGGCAAGGGCGGACAAGATCCTGTTCAACCTGGCGCCGTTTATTGTCTTCGTGGGAGCATACGCTGCATTTGCCGTCCTTCCTTTTGCCAGCGACTACGTGGGAGCCGACTTGAACCTCGGCTTGTTTTACTTGATTGCCGTGTCTTCGTTCGGCGTTCTCGGCATCATCATGGGTGGCTGGGCTTCCAACAACAAGTACTCTTTGCTCGGCGCCATGCGATCGGCGGCGCAGATCGTGAGCTACGAGGTTCCTTCGGCGACAGCGCTTCTCATCGTTGCAATGATGGTGGGTTCGCTGAATTTGCAGGACATCATAACGGCCCAGTCGGGCGGGTTCTGGAACTGGTTCATCCTGGGTGGTCCAAAGTCGGATGTTGTTCTCGCCAGTGGTGCTATGTTGCACGCGGATATCGGGAATTTCGTTTTTCTGCCGCTGCTGCTGGCGACCTTCGTGATTTATTACCTGTCGGCCCTCGCTGAAACAAATCGCACCCCGTTCGACATCCCGGAAGGCGAATCGGAGCTGGTGGGTGGATACCATACGGAGTACAGCGGCATGAAGTTCGGCATGTTTTTCATGGCCGAGTATGCGAACATGTTTCTTGTTTCCGCGGTCGCGGCGGTCGTGTTCTTCGGCGGCTGGCAAAGCCCATGGGGGATAACGCTCGGCGAGGCGCTGGATATACCGGTTCTGACGCTCCTGGAAGGAGTGTTTTGGACCGCGGCAAAAGGATTTTTCTTCGTGTTTGTAATGATGTGGCTGCGGTGGACACTCCCGCGCCTTCGTGTCGACCAGTTGATGTACATGTGTTGGAAAGTATTGATTCCCGTTTCATTCGCGCTGGCGCTGGTCGTTGGTTTCATCGTGGTCATTCGTTGACGAACATGGTGCAAAGGAACGCAATTCATGGGTAATTATTTCAAGGCAATTTATAATGGCATCGGGACCGCTCTGGTGGGCATGGGAGTCACCTGGCGTCATTTGTGGGGCAAGAAAGTAACGATCCAGTACCCCACGCAGACAAAACCCCGGTTCGGCCGTTCGCGCGACCGGTTGTACGTAAACATCGAAGATTGTATCGGGTGCGATCAATGCGCCAAGGCGTGTCCGGTCTATTGCATTCATATCGAAACGATAAAAGCTGCGCCCGGTGTCGACCTGGGGAAAACATCCACCGGACACAAGAAGCGCCTGCACGTTTCGGTGTTTGACATCGACTTCGCAAAGTGCTGTTACTGTGGGCTGTGCGTCTATCCGTGTCCGACAGAGTGCATCACCATGACCGATGTCTTCGAATTCTCGGAATACGAACGGCGGAACCTGCTCTATCATTTCAGTGCGATGACGGAGGAAGAGGTCGCGAAAGCAAAGGAAGAAGCGGAACGCGCCGAAGCGGAAAAAGCGAGGAAAAAGGCGGAGGCTGCCGCCGCGGCCAAAGCGAAAAAAGAAGCGGAAAACGCCGCCAAGGCCAAGGAGGAAGCGGGACAATCGCAGGCTCAGGCGTCGGATGCGGCCAAACCGGAGGATGCGAAACCGACATCCGGAACGACTTCCCCCGGCAATGCCGACGCGGCGGGAAATCAAGGGATGAAGCCGGAGGACGAATCGTCCGGTCCGGACACCGGTACAAGTTGAGATATCAACACAGGATGCAACAAGAATGGAATTGACAGATATTATCTTCTACATCTTCGCGCTTGTCACCGTCGGATCAGCCATGATCGTGGTTTTCTCGCGGAACCTGGTGTACTCCGCATTTTCGCTCATGTTCACTTTTCTTGGCATCGCCGGTCTTTATGTCCTTCTCCTGGCAGATTTTCTTGCCGTGACACAGTTGATGATTTACGTTGGGGGTATCCTGGTGTTAATGATTTTTGGTGTCATGCTGACGCATCGTGTTGTGAATGTCGAGATTTCGTCGGGAGCGATGCGAGTGATTCCCGCTACCATCGTCGTAGGTGTGTTTCTCGGTACGCTTCTCCTCGTATTGACGCGTACGAACTGGATGGTGATGGAGAAAAGTCCCGATATCATCGGAACCACGTCCATGATCGGAACGGCGTTGGTTACAGATTATCTCCTGCCCTTCGAGGTTGGAGGTGTCGTTCTTCTCGTGGCCATTGTCGCCGCCGCTTTCATGGCCCGCAAACGATAGGGAGAGAATGATGAACGTTACGCTTACGCATTATTTAGTCATTAGCGCGGTATTGTTTTCCCTGGGCTTGCTGGCGCTTGTGACCCGGCGCAATGCCATCATGATGTTGATGGGAATAGAATTGATATTGAATGCCGCTAACGTGAATTTTCTTGCTTTCAGCCGGTACAGTGCGCTTGATATTCACGGGCATGTCGTGGCTGTCTTCGTCATTTTGTTGGCTGCCGCCGAAGCAGCGGTCGCCCTGGCCATTGTGCTGAACATCTATCGAACGTTCAGCACCGTGAATGTTGATCAGATCAATCAACTGAAAGAGTAGCTTCCAGGAGGTGAACCGGTGATTCGTTCAGGACAATCGCGTTTTCAGCAAATGTTTCGTGCATGCCAGGCAGCAAGCCTGCTGTTGGTTTTGATCATGGCAACAAGCGATCCCGTCTCAGCCCAAAGAGTACGGGCACGATATATCGATCCAACGTTTACGCTGGTACTTGGCGGCGGCGGCGGAGTGACAAAGTATTTCGGTGAGTTTACCGATCAAAATTTCGGAACGGTGTTTCAAGCCTACGCCAAGTTCTTTCTCATTCCGGAGGTATCCGTGCAGATCGACGCCGGGTTTGGCAACTACGTGTACAATCGGAGGAACAAGGAGAAGTTCCAGGGCAATTATTTCCGCCAGTTCCACTACGATCCACTCTTCAACAATGCCACATCGTTTAGGGACCCCGCCGTATGGAAAGAATCCATGAAGACCAATTCCATGTCCTTCGTGGAATTGCGGGGCGTTTTGAATTTCTTTCCCCGTCGTTACTTCAACCCTTACCTGAGCATCGGGATGGGAATGTTTTCCTATACGAACAGCGACGTCGAAGACAGCGAAAATGGAACCCGCAGACTCGAAGTGCTTCCAAACGGAAAGCTGTTTTACGTGATCGATCCCGCGAACGCCGGCAATAAAACCGGGCCTGCAGCGTCGGACCTGGAGTCCGGATACGACAACTTGACGGTAGTGCCCATCGGCCTGGGATTTGACATCCTGATAAACCGGCGCATGGCGTTGAACCTTGATTTCACCTATCGCATTGTTCTCGGTCGCGGAAATGATTATCTCGATGGATTCGGTCGGGAAGTTCTGGAGAATTTTCAAAGAATAGATCCAAGCACAAATATCCATCAGGATGAGTCAAGCGACGCCTGGGGAACAATCACGATTGGTGTTCAGGTCTATTTACTCGGACAGCGTTAGCGGTCAGCACAACGTATGATAAGTATGATTCTGGATTGGTTTATTTACATGGATTTTCGATCGGAGGTAACATGAAGCTTCATATACATTTTATGCTGATGGCAGCATTGGTTTTCTTTCTCTTTGAGCCCGCTTCAGCCCAGCGCACTCGCAGTACGTGGGATCCGTCGTCTTCCCTTGTTGTGGGGGTTGGTGGTGGAGTAACCAAGTACTTCGGCGAGTTCACCGACCAGAATTTCGGGGGTGTGGGCCAGGTGTACGTCAAGTACATCATCATCCCGGAAATCGGCATCCAGCTTGACGGTGGACTGGGAAAGTACGTGTTCAATCGCAGGATCAAAGAGAAATTCAAAGGGAACTATTTCCGGCAGTTCCACAGGGACCCGGTGTTCGAAGGTGCGACATCGATCAATGACCCCGCAGCGTGGAAAGAGTCACTCAAGTCGAACGATCTTTCCTACGCAGAGTTTCGGGTGCTGGTCAACATGTTTCCGCGAACGTATTTCAACCCGTATTTAAGTGGGGGCATCGGGTATTTCCGGTATGTCAACAAGGATGAAAACACGACTGTCGAGATTAATGGTAAGAAAGTCCCCCTCCTCGAAGTAAACCTGGGAGGAAAACCGTTCGACGTCGTCGATCCCGCTAATACGAACAATGTTATGGGATCGGGGTACTCGAATCTCCCGGATGATGCCAATACTAATCTTATCGTCCCCGTAAGTCTGGGGTTCGATATCCTGTTCAACGAATTGTATTCGTTGAATCTTGATTTCACCTACCGTTTCATTTTCGGGGACGGCAGGGATTACATGGACGGTTTCGGCCGCGAGGTGCTGGAAAATTTCCTCACGATCGATACCCGTGACAAGATTCACGAGGACGAGGCTCCCGATTACTGGGGCACGGCAACGATTTCGTTCCAGGTGTACCTTTTCGGATCGAAAGACAGCGACAGCGATGGGTTGTCCGATCGCACCGAACGGGACATCGGGACCGATCCGTATAATGCGGATTCCGATGGAGATGGTCTTATCGATGGTGATGAAGTCGAAATTTATAGAACCGATCCTCTTCGTCCCGATACGGACGAGGACCATCTCAAGGACAGTGAGGAGGTGGCGAAGAAAACCGATCCGCTCAAACCGGATACCGATGACGACACTCTTTTCGACGGTGACGAATTTGCGCGGGGGACGGATCCATTTAACAAAGACACTGACGCCGATGGTCTCTGGGATGGCGACGAAGTGCACAAGTACGGTTCCGATCCTCTTAAAAAAGATTCCGACGGTGATTCGCTGAACGATTACGAGGAAGTCAATACCTATCACACCGATCCGGGAAAAGCGGACACCGATGCCGATGGTATCCCGGACAACGAGGAACTGGCGCGCAAAACGGATCCCAAGAATTCCGATACGGATGATGATGGTTTGACCGATGGTGACGAAGTAAACAAGTACAACACCGATCCGCTGAACAATGATACCGACGGCGACGGCTTGACCGACGGCGTGGAAATCAAGCAGGTTGGTACCAATCCAACGCAACGCGATACCGATGGCGACGGGATCATGGACGGGGATGACAAGTGCCCGACCAAACCGGAGACCTTGAACGGTTTCGACGACAACGATGGCTGCCCTGATTCAAGGCCCTTGACCGAGAAACCGATTAAGAAAGGACAGAAGATTGTCCTGGACGGTGTCGTTTTTGAATCCGGCAAGGCAACGCTGAAACCGGAATCCGAAAGCGTGCTCGACCAGGCTTACGAGACGCTGGTGAATTATCCGAAGATGGTCGTGGAAATCGGCGGGCATTCGGACAACGTCGGCCGCCGTTCGTTCAACAAGCGTTTGTCGGAAGCCCGGGCGCAGGCGGTGAAGGATTACCTAGTTGCGAAAGGGATCGACCCATCGCGCCTGAAAGTGTATGGTTACGGTCCGGACCGGCCGATCGCTACGAACCGCACTGAAGAGGGGCGGGCGAAAAACCGCCGGATAGAGTTTAAAATTCTGAAAGTCGAGTGACTCGCAGCGTGACACAGGGGTTGCTCTTCTGAATGACTGAAATTTCTATTTGAGGATTCATGTCCGAAGAAACTGTAATTCAACTTGCCCT
The DNA here is from genome assembly GCA_013152135.1 of Chlorobiota bacterium. Lineage (GTDB taxonomy): Bacteria > Bacteroidota > Ignavibacteria > SZUA-365 > JAADGX01 > JAADGX01. The sequence continues at coordinate 169 of JAADGX010000064.1, read as the reverse complement.
TACTATTCTGACCCTGCCGTTCCTGTCGTTCGTGATACTGCTGGCGGTGGGGAAACTCCTTCCGCGAAAAGGCGACTGGCTCGCCACCGGTATCCTGACGATTGCCCTGGGGCTCTCGTTGGTCGTGATGTTCACCGTGTTGGGAATGCCGATACTGGATGCAATTCCC
>JAADGX010000048.1 GCA_013152135.1 Chlorobiota bacterium | reverse complement strand
GTCTGGTTGAACTTGTAGGAGGGATTTCTAATCCCGAATTGACTATGACCTATTCTCCTTGTCTCCCACTCCCCTTGTCCCAAATCGGCGTCGGGAGACGCCTCCTACAGCATCTTCACAATAGACCACGGACGACGGACGACGCATGCGAGGAACTACGCACACCGATCGTGTCTTGGGACTTGAGACCTGGGACTTGTACACGGAATTGCCTAATTGACTACGAGCCACGAGCCACGAGCTCTTTCCCTCGACTTCCGCCCTCAAGAAACGTTAAATTTCACATCCGCCCCTCTTCCCAACGCTGTCTCGTGGTTTAGAAATGAAACCCCACGCCGAGGGAATACACGTTGCCGTTCAAGTTAATGCGCGAGGGAAGGGGCGTGGTCGGGAAATGATACGTCCGTCCATTGATGATTTCCGTGTCCGTATCGAATTCGTTGTACGCGGTGACCTGGGGATCGCGGAACCGGAATTCCACGTGGATGGAAAGTCGTGAAATGGGGTAGTACGCGAGGCCGGTAATCACGTGGATCCCCACCGAGGGTTCGTAGTTCACGGAGTGCGAGGCGGTCGTTCCCACCGTATAATTCCTCCATCCCAAGTACCCGCCAATTCCCCCTCCGAGATAAAAACGGATGTCCTCACTGCTGAAGGGAAGCGTGAACAATCCTGACATCTCCAGCAGGATCAACTCGAATCCGTCCTCTATTCTTGTTCCGAAAGGATCTTTCGACGTGGTGGTGTTCGAAGCGTACTCCGCGGCGGCGGCGAGCTGCACTCCGGGCTGAAGGCGGTAAAGATACTCGATTCCATAGCTGAGATTTGATCCCAGCTCGATGCTCTGGTTCTGCCGGACGGGATTGCCCGAAAAGGGGTCCAGGAACAGGCGGGAAGCGGAAACAAAATTGAAATGTCCCATCACGGTATGGTTGTACGGCGTCGGCTCGGGAGTTTGCGCAGGCAGGTAGGGGACCAAAAAGAGAAGACACCACGCGAACTGTATGACCGGTATGTGGAGTCTCACTGGCATGGGGTATTCAACTCCGGAAGATATCGTCGCGCATGGATACCGTGCGGGGCAGCAGTCGTCGTGTCGGGCGAGCGGTTTGGCCGGTGTTACCGGTAGAATCGATCCCGGTTATCGATGACGTCGATTTTGTTCCGCATGTCCTCGAGCCAGGCCTGTACGAACTGGTTTGATTTCTGTTGGAGAAGCTGATCGCGCAAGGACTTTTTTTGCTTTTCGAAATCCGCCATGTCAAGGTCGGACCGGGAAAGAAGCTGCATGACGAGGTATCCCCGCGCGACGCGGAACGGTTTCGAAATCTCGCCGGGTTGCAACGTTTTCAGCTTGCCGATGACGGCGGGATCGCGACCCAGACCGGGAGGACCGTTTGCGAGGGTGAAATCTTTCGCTGTTTCCACTCGCAGGCGGGGGTCGGATGCAGCCAGCGCTTCCAATCCCTGGCTCTTGTCAAAGGTACTGTAAGCCCTGTCCGCAATTTCCTTGACTTTTTTCATCTGGCGTTCGACTTGAACGAGGGGGATGATGTTGTTCACGACATCGTCGAAGCTGCGGTATCCGGCGGGAATTTCCTTTGCCACGCGCGCCACGACGTACCCCTGCGAGCTTTGAAACACGTCGCTGATTTCGCCCACGCTGTTTTCGAAAGCGAACTTGAGGAGCGAGGAATTGACGCCGATACCGGGAATGAACGCTCCCGGCGTTTTCTGGAATTCAGGCGTCTGCAAGATCTGGTAATTGTCAATTTTCGCTTCTTCGTCGAACCCGTTTTCCTTGGCAAAGTAAGCGAAGCTGCGAGCGCGTTCGTAAATTTCGTCTTTCGTGGTCGAGCCCGGTTCCACCGGAAGCGTGATCCCCACAAGGGTGAATATGCGGGATTCCCTTCCTTCAATTTTGATCACGTGGTAACCGAACTGGGTCTTGATCGGTCCGACGATATCTCCCACTCTGGCCGAGAATGCAGCCTTTTCGAACGCGGGTACCATGCGTCCCTTGCCGAACCAGCCCAGATCGCCGCCCCGCGTCGCAGTAGGGCCGGTGGAATATTTCGCGGCCAGGTCTTCGAAGCGTTCACCGGCGCGTGCCCGGCGCGCAACTTCCTCGGCGAGGCGCTTTGCTTCCTCCTCGCCTTTTTCCGCTCCGAGCAGCACGTGACGCGCCCTCACGAATACTTCTTTGCCGTTCTTGATGTCCAGGACTTTTTTCAGCGTATATCCCTCACGGATCAGGACCGGCCCGATAACGTCTCCCACGGAAGCGGAGATGACGGAATCTGCGAGGGCAGGATCGATTTGGGTGATATTGGCGGTGGTAGTGTCGAGTTTTGTCGTGTACAGGAGGGCTTCCGTCTCGAAATCGCCGCCCTCGGCAACCCGCTTTTTAAGAGTCGTGAGGTCCTTCAACACGGCGGCGCTGTCGTCCTGCGACGGAGCAAGGATGAACTGGACGTAGTCCAGCACGCGGGAAGGTTCCGTTTTGAACTCGTCCTTGTGTTCTTCGTAATACGCGCGGAGTTCTTCGTCGGACGGGCGTGTCGTATCGGGGGGAACAAACTGCTGCGCATCGAAAAGAACGTAACTGCACGAGAACTTGCGATGCTCGTTTTCATATTGAATCAACAGCTCGTCGTCGCTCACCTGGACGGCGGCGCTGAGAAGAGCGGTGAGCTTGTCCCGTATCAACTGGGCGCGTACCTGTTCTTCCATTTGCAGCAAAGCCTCGCGGTTCTCCGGTCCAGGGCTGGCCAGGAATTGCTGGTATGCCTGCCGGTTGAAATTCCCCGTGGAATCAATGAAATACTGGGCCAACGCCTGTGGCGGATTGGGACCGTAGAAGACGTTGCGAACCTCATCGTCCGTGACGACGATTCCAAGGTCCTCGACAGCTTTTTCCACGACCGCCTGCTTGATGAAATCATCCCAGACTTGTTCCCGGATCGTCGCGATTTCATTGTCGGTCAACTCCCGGTCCTGCTGTTGGCGGCGGCTCTGCATGGCCAGGTCCACCATTTGGGAATACTGGGCGTAGGTTATTGGTTTTCCATCGATTTCACCGAGTTCGTTGTAATTACCCTGCAACAGAGTGCCCACATCGAGATCCGAAAGAACCCAGAACATGATAAAAATAACGGCAAAAACGAGGATGATTATATGCGTATTGTCACGCAGTTTGGTCATCACACCCATGACAAATCACTCCATTATATTCTTACTTGTCTACTATATCGCTGTAATTCATCCTTGATGAAAATTTACAAGACTAATAATATAGATTAGTCCCGCCTGAAATGCAATGAGATTTTCAAGAGCGGTTTTCCGCGCGAAGCGCGCCAACCAGGCGCCATGCCGACGGGAGCGCGATTCCCGGGAGCGCCTGGAGACGCTGCACCGTTCCGGCGGCAAGCGCTTTTACGCCTCAATATTCCTGATTTTTCTGTATATTTTTCAGCTGGAACAGGAATACAAAGAGCAAAATGCTGACGGAAAAACTCGACCATATTCTTGAACGCTATCACGCGATTCACGAGGAAATGAGCAAACCGGAAGTCGCCACCGACCGGGACCGCCTGCGTTCCCTGGGCAAGGAGCAACGCGTATTGCAACCCGTCGTGGAAAAATACGAGGCGTACAAGCGGGTGCTTCACGATCTCGAGGGAAGCGAGCAGCTCCTGGAAACGGAAACCGACGAGGAAATGCGCGCTCTTGCCACGGCGGAAGTCCAGCGTCTCCGGAAAAAGCTGGAAGAAATCGAGGCGGAATTGAAAGTCCTGTTGCTGCCACGCGATCCCGACGATGATAAAAACGTTATCGTGGAAATCAGGGCCGGCACCGGTGGCGAGGAGGCCGCCTTGTTCGCCGCCGATCTCTACCGCATGTATTCCCGGTACGCGGAGCGAAAGGGTTTCACCCTGGAGGTGATTGATTTCAACGAGACCGGTATCGGGGGCTTCAAGGAGATCGTGTTCAGCTTGCGGGGAGACGAGGTGTTCGGCTGGATGAAGTTCGAGAGCGGCGTCCATCGGGTGCAGCGCGTGCCCTCCACGGAAGCCAGCGGCAGGATCCATACGTCCGCCGCCACCGTGGCCGTGCTCCCGGAACCCGAGGAAGTGGACGTCAGCATCGGCGAGGATGATCTGCGCATCGATATTTTCCGGGCGGGTGGAAAGGGCGGCCAGAACGTCAACAAGGTGGAAACCGCCGTCCGCATCACGCACATTCCCACCGGCATCGTGGTGTCGTGCCAGGACGAGCGCTCGCAGCTCAAGAACCGCCTCAAGGCGATGAAGGTCCTGCGGGCCCGGCTCTATGAAATGCGCCAGGCCGAGCAAACCAAGAGCATCACCACGCAGCGACGACTCATGGTTCGCAGCGGGGACCGGAGCGATAAAATCCGGACGTATAATTATCCCCAGAACCGGATTACCGACCATCGCATCGGTTTGACCCTGTACAACCTTGCGGAAGTGTTGGAGGGAAATCTCGACGAGCTGATCGAGGCGCTCCGGGTGGCGGACCGCACGCAGAAACTGGAAGAAGGAATTTCATGATGGTGGATTCCGTACGTTCCGTGAATATCGGTGGCATCGAGGTCGGCGGCGGGAAGCCGGTGCTCATCGCCGGACCCTGCGTGGTGGAGAGCCGGGACATGGTGATTGACACCATCGGCCGCCTGAAGAGCCTGTGCGCCGGGTTCAACCTCGCCTTTATTTTCAAAGCTTCCTACCGCAAGGCGAATCGCACCAGCCTGGAAGGGTTCGCGGGTATCGGCGACGCGGAAGCGCTCGCGATCCTGTCCGAAGCGCGGGAACATTTCTCCGTCCCGATCCTGACGGACGTTCATTCCGTCGAAGAAGTCGAAGCCGCCGCGCGGGCGGCGGACGTCCTGCAAATCCCCGCGTTTCTCTGCCGCCAGACCGATCTCCTGGTTGCCGCGGGAAGGACCGGCAAAGCGGTCAATATCAAGAAGGGACAGTTCGTCGCGCCGGAAGACATGGCGCACGCTGTCGAGAAGGTGGTTTCCACGGGCAATGAACGTGTACTGCTCACCGAGAGGGGAGCATCGTTCGGTTACCACAACCTGGTCGTGGACATGCGCTCGCTCGTCATCATGCGGCGATTCGGGTACCCGGTGGTGTTCGACGCGACGCATTCGGTTCAACTCCCCGGTGGAGGGCGGCAGTCCGGCGGTACGCCGGAATTCATCCTGCCACTGGCCCGTGCGGCGGCGGCAGTGGGAGTGGACGGGTTTTTCGCGGAAACGCATCCCGATCCCTCCGCGGCCTTGAGCGACGCCGCCACGCAGATACCCTTGGACCGCATGGAGGAATTCATCCGGCAGGTATTGGCCGTCGACGCGGCGCGGAGGTCGTTGGTACCGTGATCCCCGGTTCGGCGTTCCCCCTCGCGTGAAAATCATTTTGACAACAATAGATGATCGTATAGAATGACTACCAGGAACTCAATTCCCGAAACCCATCAGAAAAAGCTGCGGGAAATCCGGGCTATTTTTCTTGACGTGGACGGCGTCCTCACCGACGGAAGCATCGTGTACACGTCCGACGGTGCGGAATTGAAAGCGTTTCACGTGCAGGACGGGCTGGGGATTCGCCTGGCCATGGAAAAAGGACTTCGGGTCGGGCTCATAACGGGGCGGAGTTCCGAGGTGGTGGAACGGCGGGCACGGGAGCTCGGCATCACCGACCTGTACCAGGGGTCGCTCGACAAGGCGTCCGTTCTGGACGAAATCGAGGCGGTGTACGATTTGACGGATGAACAGGTTGCGTACATGGGCGACGACATCCTTGACCTCCCCGTTTTACGGCGTGTGGGATTTTCCGCGGCGCCCGCCAACGCGCACCCCGCGGTTTTGCAGGCGGTGGATTTCGTCACCCAAAAGACCGGGGGAAACGGCGCCGTGCGGGAGATGATCGATTACATCCTGTCGGCGAGGGACGGCGCCGCTGAAGTGTAAGAGGCGGCAAATGATTCCGCCGGTTTCGGGATGATTTTGTTCGCCTGTGGAAAAACACGCTGCTTTCTTTCGAGATAGAATGATTTTACACGATGTTTATCACTACCAGAACAAGGAGTTCTATGCGACGACAGACATGTTCATTTGTGCTCGCCGCTGTTATCATGCTCGGTTTCACCGGCATGAATGAAGCGGTAAGCCAGGGAATCTTTCCCTACAAGTATTCCGTCGTGACGCTGGAGAACGGCCTCAAGGCCTACCTTATTCCCACGCAGAACCCGGGCCTCGTTGCCTACTACTCGATCGTGAGAACGGGCAGCCGGGATGAATGGGAACCGGGACACAGCGGGTTCGCCCATTTCTTCGAGCACATGATGTTTCGCGGCACGAAGACCTACCCGGGGCCGGTATACGACCGCCTGGTGACGGAGATGGGAGCGGACGCCAACGCCTACACCACCGATGACTATACGGCCTACCACCTGAAATTCGCGCGCGAGGACCTCGAACGGGTGATGGAACTCGAAAGCGACCGTTTCCAGAACCTGTTCTACGAGGAGCCGGAATTCATAACGGAGGCGGGAGCGGTGTACGGCGAGTTCCGGAAAGGGCGGACAAACCCCTGGTGGGTCCTGTTCGAGAGCATACAGAACACGGCCTTCGACGTGCACACGTACAAACACACCACCATCGGCTTCGAGGCGGATATCAAGGCCATGCCAACCATGTACGAATACAGCAAGTCGTTTTTCCGGCGCTACTACCGGCCGGAGAACGTGGTGCTGCTCATCGCGGGCGACATCGACATCGAGGCTACGAAGAGCCTGGTCGAGAAGTACTATGCCGACTGGAAGCCGGGATACGTTGCGCCTCAAATCCCCGTGGAACCTGAGCAGAAAGGCGAGCGCAAGGTCGAGGTCAAGTATGACGGGAAAACTCTCCCCATCGTGGCCATCTCCTACAAGTCGCCGGCATTCGATCCGGACAACAAGCTTGCGGTGGCCGGTTACCTTATCGAGAATCTCGCCTTCGGTGAGACCAGCGATATTTACAAGAAGCTCGTGCTCCAGGAGCAGAAGGTCCAGGTACTCGGCGCCAGTTTCGACAAGAACCGCGATCCCGGTCTTTGGAGCATCTACGCCATGGTGAAAGACAAGGCGGATATTCCTTACGTCCTGGGGGAGATCGACAAGGCGGTGGAGAAAATGCGGAACGCACCGGTGGAGGCCAGGCGCCTGAACGACCTGAAGAGCAGGCTGAAATACGGTTTCCTTATGAACCTGGACACGCCGGGGAAGGTGGCGGGAAACCTCGCGCGCTACGTCGCGCTCACCGGTGGAATTGAAGCCGTTGACAGGCTCTTCGCCACATACGAGAAAGTCACTCCCGCGGATGTCCAGAACGCCGCCAGGACGTACCTGGTCAAGGATCATCGCACAGTCGCAACCTTGAAGGGGAGGGATTAATCATGAGGACTTCGATCATATCCATTCTTCTGCTGGCCGCGGTGGCGGCGGGAGCATTCCTGATAAACAGTTGCAGCAAAATGACGAAACCAGAAACCGTGCTTCTCCAGGTCAAGGACGATCCCACCGTTTCCTTCCGGATCTGGTTCAAAGTCGGATCCCAGAACGACCCCGCCGGCAAGGAGGGCCTGGCCGCCCTGACCGCCGCCATGATGACGGAGGGAGCGACGAGGAACAACAGCTACGAGGAAATACTGGAAAAACTCTATCCCATGGCCGCCGGTTACGGCGCCAGCGTGGACAAGGAAATGACAATCATCTATGGCCGCACTCACAAGGACAACCTGGACGCCTATTACCAGTTGTTCCGGGACGCCATCCTCGCTCCGGCGTTCAACGAGGACGATTTCCGCAGGCTCAAGAGCGAAGCGCTGAACTACCTGGAAAAGACGCTGAGATATTCCAGCGACGAAGAACTGGGTAAGGCGGGATTGTACAACATGATCTTCAAGGGCACGCCCTACGGTCACGTCGAGACGGGAACGGTGGAAGGCCTCAATGCCATCACGCTCGAAGACGTGAAGAATTTCTACGCCGCCCACTTCACCCGGAACAGCGTCGTGGTCGGCCTGGGAGGAGGATTCGACAACGCGCTGGTGGACAGGGTCACGAGCGACATGCGGACACTGCCCGACGTGCCGTACGAGGAAGTGCCGGTTTCGAAACCGAAATACGATGGTCAGAACGAAGTCCTGATCATCGAGAAGGACGCAGCAGCGACCGCCATCAGCTTCGGTTTCCCTATCGACGTACACCGGGGGTCGAAGGATTTCTACGCCCTGTGGATCGCCAACTCCTGGTTCGGCGAACACCGCAATTCCAGCAGCCACCTCTACCAGGTGCTGCGCGAAGCACGCGGGATGAACTACGGGGATTACTCCTACATCGAGGCGTTTCCCAACGGCGGGAGGCGGCAGATGCCGCCCACGAACGTCGCCCGGCGGCAACAGATCTTCGAGGTGTGGATACGACCCGTGCCGAACGAGATGCGCCACTTTGCTTTCCGCGCCGCGGTGCGGGAGCTGCAAAAGCTCGTTGAAAACGGCCTGACCGAGGAGCAGTTCGAACTGACGCGCAAGTTCCTTCGCAAGTACGTCCTGCATTTTGCTCCCACGACGATGGACCGTCTCGGTTATGCAATCGACGACGTGTTTTACAATATCGGAGAAAGCCACCTGGCGAAATTCCGTCGCATGATGGAAGAACTGACTCTGGAGGACGTGAACACTGCAATCCGCAAGTATCTTCACTTCCAGGGATTAAAGGTCGTGTTTGTTACGAAAGACGCAGAGAGACTGTTCGATCAGCTCCAATCGAACGAGCCGAGTCCTATCGAGTACACCTCGCCCAAGCCGGACGACGTGCTCCGGGAAGACGAGGAGATCATGCATTACGAAATCATGATTCCTCCGCATATGATTCACATCGTGCCGGTGGAAAAAATGTTTCAGAAGTGAATCACAGATAAGACAGTTCGGGAGAACGGCGGGCGAAGCGTCCGCCGTTTTCTGTTGGGGGGAGATGTGGTCAGTCCCACTTGGTGGCGTCGAGGGCCGCCCAGATGAGCAGGGCCGTCATCCCGACAACGATGACGAAGCCGAGAATGGTCAGGAGGAGGGTCTCCAGGGGGGATTCACGCCTGCTGCCGAAGGAGAGAATGTCCGTGTAGTTTACGGTAGTGTCGCGCAGGTCTGAAGATGCGGTGCCGCTTTCATACAGCGTTCCCTGCACTCCTTCCATCGAGAGCCGCCACGATCCG
>JAADGX010000306.1 GCA_013152135.1 Chlorobiota bacterium | reverse complement strand
CCTCTCCCACGATCCTGGCCGACTTCTTGAAAGCTCGCGTCGGGCCCAGGCCCAGGTCGTTCATGCCGTACAGAACGCGGCGGTGAACGGGTTTCAGGCCGTCGCGCACGTCGGGGAGGGCCCGCGCCACGATAACGGACATGGAATAATCGATGTACGAACTCTTCAGTTCTTCTTCAATATTGACGTGAATGATCTTTTCAGATGGAGTGGACATGTGGCGAATATATCAGAACAGTTTCTAAAGAACAGAACAAACAGAAATGTAGCCATATTGCAGGTAATATAAAATGCATTCGGGACGGAGCGAATGGCTGTCCCCTGTCGCGGGCGCAGCGTTTCTCGGACCTCTGATAAATATCGTTGTACTGGTAGTTGCGGGCAAAGTGTTGCCTGCGGTGCGTGTCGTGACCGTTCGTCGAAATACCGTGTGTCGAGTTTGACCCGGCGTGACAAACGCTTACTTGTATCTAAGCGGGATGTCAAATACCTTTCAGGATGATTTTCTTGACAACGTATTTCATCAAGACTGTATGGCCGTTCCATCGATAAAAAGAATATTACAATCCTTTAAAAGACATCTTCGTGCGCAAGGCAAGCACGAGAACACTATTCGCTCGTATGTGAACGACGTTAACGTGTTTCTGGAATGGCTCTCTCACACCATCGGGCAATCGTTCTCGGTCCAGGATATATCCGAAGCAGACGTCCGTGATTTCAAATCTTTCCTGCTCACGCGCAATGCTTCGAATACTTCCATCAACAGGCGATTGACGGCGTTGCGCCAGTTCTTTCTGTTTTGTGTCGAGCGCAAGTACATTCGCGGCAATCCCGCGGCCGGCGTTCCAGCGCTCCCTTCCGCGCCTTCTTCAATCAAGATGCTCAGCCGGAAGGAACAGCTGTTGCTTCTGCGTACGGTGGAAAACATGAACCGCCCGCTTGAAAGGGTGATCCTCCTGCTCCTTATACACGCAGGCATGCGGAGCAGTGAGATATGCAACCTCAAGGTTGCGGATCTGCACATGTCATCGCGGGACGGCAAGTTGTTCATCCGGGACGAGCGCGGTCAGAAGTACCGCTTCGTTACGCTGTCCAGCAGGGCACAGGCGGCCATGCGGCTGTACTGCAAGAGCAGGCGTATTCGGATGTTCTCGCGCCGGCGCGATGAACCCTTGTTGAAACAGCGAAACGGAAATCCCTTGACGCAGCAAGTCATCGATCATATTGTCAAGAGGGTTGGAAAGTACGCCGGCATCGTGGACATAACGCCGACAATGCTCCGGAACACTTACGCCATGCAGCTCCTGCTCAGCGGGGAACCGCCCGATAAGGTGGCCCTGCGACTCGGAACGAAATCGATTGCCGCGTTGAAACGCGTGGCGGACCAGATGAAAGAAAACGAGCGGAAATGACCCACCGCGGAACATCTTTCGACAAGGATATCGTACCGGTACTCCTGGGGTGGTACTGGCGGGGTATTTTCCCCATGGCGGAAGAAACGGGGGAGATATTCCTTTATGAACCGGTGAAACGCGGTGTCATCTTCCTGGAGCGGTTCCACGTTCCCGATTCTCTACGGAAAACCGTGCGCTCGGGTAAGTTCGAAATTCGCTTCAATTCAGATTTCGAAGGCGTGATCCATGCGTGCGCCGAGCGCGAGAGCACGTGGATTTCGAGCGAGCTGATCAGGTGGTACACGGCTCTTCACCGCGCCGGATATGCTCACAGCGTGGAAGCATGGAGGAACGATCGACTCGCAGGCGGATTGTACGGTGTCAGCCTCGGGAGCATTTTCTGCGGTGAATCCATGTTTCACCGGGAACGGGATGCCTCCAAGGTCGCCCTGGTGGCTCTTGTCGAGCACATGAAAAAAAAAGAGATGTTGTTGATTGACACCCAGTTCACCACCGAGCATCTGCGGCGGTTCGGCGCGGAGGACATCGACCAGGAGGAATACCTGCGATACGTGCAGAAAGCGAAACTGTATAAGGAGGGTTTTTACCCGTAGTTCAGAGCGCCTCGAACGAGGTCTGAAGGATTTCCTGGCAGATGGTTTCCGCCGATGGGAGATCGAGCTCTGGTCCGTTTTTTTGGCTGGCGTACGTCGCCGCCGCCAAGGCAAAGCGCGTTGCCGTTTCCAGTTCCTTTCCATGCTGGGTGGCGACGAGAAGAGCCGCCTGGAACGCTTCATTGATGCCCGGCGAATCAATATTAACCGGGCCGGGTGGTGACAAGTGATTGATCCGGCTGTTTCCTTTCGAGACGAGACAGCCATCATTGCCAAGATTGAGGACGACGTTTTTTGCGAGCATGTCGTGGTAACGCTTCACGGTTTCCTCGTGAGACTGTTTGCCGAAAAAGTGTTCGGCGACCTCGACGGTCGGTGTGACGATATCGACAAACTTCAAGGTCTTTTTCAGAACGGCGTAGGCGTCGCTTCGGCTTCGCCACAGTGTTGATTCGAAATACGGGTAAAAAATTGTTGTGATTTCTGCTTTGCTGGCCACGCGCAAAAGCTCGAGAAGACTGTGACGCGCCGGGTTCTTCCACAGGATATATCCCGACCCGTAAATGATCGCACAGTTCTGTATGCGATTGATATTCTCCCGCGTACTGTGCAGGTGCCAGTCCGCATAGCGGTAGGGCAAGGCTTGCGTCAGTTTTCCCGAACGGGCTTTAAACACGACGCTCGTAGGATGATCGCGCGAATACTGCAGGCAGGAAACATCCACCTCGTGTTGCTGGAGGGCGTTTTGAATGAAAGTGCCAAGTGCGTCCGCTCCTACGGCTGCCGTCATGCATACGTTTGAACCGAGCGCGCTCACGGCCGAAGCGACCAGCGCCGCCGATCCACCTAATTGCTTGGTAAAGGAATCGGCATTGGTCAGGCTGGCGCCTGTTGATTGCAATTCGACGAACACCTCCCCGATGACGGCGACTTCGCAGTTTCGTGAATCTTCAGATGGTATTGGTGTCATCCCTTGATAACTCCTATGGGAATTAGTTTTGCGACTTTTCGGGCCAGGCCCGCGTGGTGCACGACGTCCACCACGTCGGTAACGTTCTTGTACGCGGAAGGGTTCTCCTCGGTAAGTCCTTCCCTGGTGCGCGAGCGGGCGACGATGCCGTGTTGGTGAAGTTCGGCCAGCACCGCCTTGGCGTTGGTTTCCTTCTTGGCGCGTGTGCGGCTTTTAAGACGTCCCGCCCCGTGGCAACACGAGCCGAAGCTCCGCTCCATGGCGCCGGCCAGGCCGGCCAGGACGTACGATGCGGTGCCCATGCTGCCGGGAATGAGCACGGGTTGCCCGGTGGAACGGTAGCGCGCGGGAATGTCCGGGTGATTCTCGGGAAAAGCCCTGGTTGCGCCTTTCCGGTGAACGAGGACACGGCTTTTCTGTCCATCGATCACGTGCTCCTCGATCTTCGCGATGTTGTGACATACGTCGTACACGACGCGCAGGGAGCTGCCAGGGAACATGCGGGTGAAAACTTCGCGCGTCCAGTGCGTCATGCATTGTCTGTTGGCAAAGGCGAAATTGGCCGCGGCCGCCATGGCGCCAAGATACTGCTTGCCTTCCTCGGAAGCGATGGGTACGCAGGCCAACTGGCGGTCCGGTACGGTGATGCCGTACTTTCTTATCGCGTTGTCCATGCTACGTATGGCGTCGGAACATACCTGGTGCCCCAGCCCCCGCGACCCGCTGTGGATCAATACCACAATTTGGTTTTCGTGCAGACCGAAGGTCTCCGCGGCTTGCGGATCGAAGATTTCTTCCACGTACTGGATTTCCAGGAAATGGTTTCCGGAGCCCAACGTGCCGACCTGGGTTTTGCCTCGTTCGAAAGCGCGATCGCTTACGGCGTCTGGATCGGCGGAGGTCATGCGCCCTTGCTCTTCGATGTACTCGACGTCTACCTCGTCGCCATAACCCGCGCTCACCGCCCACGATGCGCCTCGATCGAGAACATCCCGCAGTTCACGCTGCGACAGTTTCAGACGGCCTCGGACGCCCGCGCCCGCGGGAACGGCGTTGTACAATTCCTCGATCAGGGTTGAGATGTTCTTTCCGACCTGGTTTTTTTCAAGCGACGATGCAAGAAGACGCACGCCACAGTTGATATCGAATCCGACCCCTCCCGCGGATACGACGCCTGTGGCCAGGTTCGTCGCCGCGACGCCGCCGATGCAGAAGCCGTAACCCTGGTGCGCGTCCGGCATGGCAAGCGAGGGGCCGGCCAGCCCCGGCAACATGGCCACGTTCACGACCTGGGAGAGCGTGTCGTCCTTGAGCAGGGACGGGTACAGGGCCTCGTCGGCGAAGACGATACCATCCACTTGCATGCCGGGAACCGCCTGCCGCGGTATGCGGATTGTCCATTCGTCGATTCGTTGAATCTTGTCGGACAGGTTGTATCGATATGCCATTTGATGTTGTTCCGGTTACAGGTCAAAGAAAATGCGCGCGGTGAAAGGTGGATGCGAGAGATCGACATCCAGGTTGTGATACGTGGCAGCTTTCACTTCCATGTTCAGAACATGTCGCTCCGGGTCGTAGGTGTCTCCAACGACACGAGCCTGTATGGCGACAGAACCATCGTGCAGCCGCGATATCGATATCGTTTTGATCCGGTCTGGAATGAATCCGTGTATTTCGAACAGGTAGATGCATTCGTTAAACCACTCGACCAGGAGAGCGCCCTTGTCCTTGGCGCTGACGTTGATGGCGAATGTGCGATTGTTTCGTATCTCTCCCGATCGACAAATCAGTGCGGTGAATCCTTCCAGGGCTTTCTGGAAGAGCTCCTTTTCTGAATCCGCCTTGATCTCCAGTCCGATATCAGCAGTGTGTTCGATGAATGAAAAGTGTCCCGTGTTCACAACGGCCATTTCGCAACATGTGCATCGTCCCTGAAAACATATAGGTTTTGACACAACATGTCAATAGCCGGGCAAGTATTTGCAAGGGAAGGAAACCGGTGAACGATCCATGCCGTTGCGAGTCGCCTGGCGGGAAAAGCGTGCCGCCACGTCCTTCACGCGGCGGGACGGACACTCTCTCGGGAAGCGATAACGAGTGTTTGGTGCAGCGGAATCGAATTTCCGTGGTTTCGTTGCTTTTCTCTATAGCCCCGACTATCTTTGCATATTCTATGCTTCCGGAGCGTCTTGCAAATATCCGTTCTAGAATAAAAGCCGCTTGTGAAAGCGTCGGGCGGTCTCCGGGAAGTATTACGATTATTGCGGTCACGAAGACGGTCTCCGCCGAGGTTGCAAACCAGGCCATCGAAGCCGGAATACTCGACATAGGTGAAAACAGGCTGCAGGAATACCTGCGCAAGCGCCCGCTCCTGCGCTCGCACCGATTCCATTTCATCGGTCATCTGCAAACCAACAAGGTAAAACAGGTTATCAGGATTGTGGAGATGATTCACTCGGTCGATTCCCTGCACCTTGCGAAGGAGATCAGTAAGCGTGCGACAGCGGCGGATCGGACCGTGGACATACTGCTTGAAATCAATACGAGCGGAGAACCCTCCAAGTACGGCTTTGCTCCCGCTGCGGTCGAGGATGCGGCCGGCGAAATCGCGGCCCTGCCGGGTACACGGTTGAGAGGGTTGATGACGATCGCGAGCCTGGTCGATGACCCGGAAAAAGTCCGCCCGGAGTTCCGAATGCTGGCGTCGATCCAGAAGGATATCCGGGAACGGCTGAAACTACCTGATTTTGACGTTCTGTCCATGGGTATGACGAACGACTTTGAAGTCGCGATTCAAGAAGGCGCGACGCATATCCGGCTTGGGACCGCCTTGTTCGGTTCCCGGCGCTAATCATCATGAACATGCTTCCATCATGACCTCCGACGAATTGAGAAATAAGGAATTCACGATAACCCGCAAGGGATATTCGCAGGAGGAAGTGCGCGCGTTTCTGGACTCCGTGGCCGATGCGTGGGAGGAACGGATGGCCGAGTTGGAAAAAATCGAGCAGGGATTGGCGGGGCTGGAGAAGGAAATAGAATCGTTCGAGACGGTGCGGGATTCGCTTTCCGAATGCCTGGAAGCCGCCAACGAAAAAATCGCGACGTATCGCTCGCGGGCAAAGATGGCGGAACGACATGCGCGGGAGGCGGAACAGCGCGCGCTGGCGGCGGAGGAAAAAGCGGAGGACGCGATACGGGAAGTTCGCGCGGAGCTGGAAGCAGAGCGGGACGAAATGCTCCGCCAGGCCCGTGAAGAAGTCAACCTCGTTTTGCAGGAGGCGGCGAAGCGGGGAAAAATGTACATTCGGAAATCCCGGGAGAAGGCGGACCGAATGCACGAACATCTCGCCTTGCTCCAGTCGCAGCGACTGTTGCTTATCGCACGGTTGAAATCGCTGCTCCTGGCGTCGGTGCAGTTCATCGAAGACCTGGAATCGGATCCCGTCCTGGCGCGGCATGTCGTCGGTCAGCAAACCGAGGCAAACCCCAAAGCGGGCCTTAGCGCCAGGGAACTCGAATCCATCATACAAACCCTGGACATACTGAAAGAAAAAATGCCATGAGTGAACTTGTGCAAAACATTGAAGAAGCGGTAGAAGCGATCCGTCTCCATACGAAGGCGGAACCCCCGATCGGGATCATCCTCGGAACGGGACTTGGCGGGTTGGTCGAGGATATCGAAGTGGAAACGGTTATCTCTTACGATGAAATTCCCCACTTTCCCATCTCCACCGTTGAGTACCACCATGGGAAACTGATCTTCGGGACACTCGCGGGAAAGTCGGTTGTCGCCATGCAAGGACGTATCCATTACTACGAGGGTTACACCTTGCAGCAAGTGACCTTCCCGGTGCGGGTGATGAAGTTTCTCGGTATCTCCATCCTCATGGTTTCCAACGCGGCCGGAGGAATGAATCCTCTTTTCCGGCGCGGCGATCTTATGATCATCACCGATCATATCAACCTTATCGGCGACAATCCTTTGATCGGTATGAACGACGAGACGCTGGGGCCGCGGTTTCCCGACATGAGTGAACCGTACTCGAATCGTTTGATCGAGCTTGCTTCCGAGGTCGCGCTGGAAAACCGTATCGCCGTTCAGAAAGGCGTATTCGTGGCGGTGGCGGGGCCCAATCTCGAGACACGGGCGGAGTATCGTTTCCTGCGTAGTATCGGCGCCGACGTTGTCGGCATGTCCACCGTTCCCGAAGTCATCGTGGCGAGGCACATGGACCTGGAAGTCCTGGGCTGCTCGATCATCACGGACGAATGCTTCCCCGACGCCCTTGAGCCCGCCGACATTCCATCTATTATAAAGGCGGCTGAAAAAGCGGAGCCCAAGTTGACTGCCATCATGAAGGGCGTTGTTTCCAAGCTTTCCGTGTAACAAGGATTAATCATCGCACAGCGAATAATGTTCAAGCCATTTCCAGACAAATTTTCATTCCCGCAACTCGAAAAGGAAATCCTGGCCTTTTGGGAAGAGCACGATGTATTCAAAAAAAGCATCGAGCAGCGCAGAGGAAAACCGGGATTCACTTTTTACGAGGGACCGCCCACGGTTAACGGCAAGCCCGGCATTCACCACGTCATGTCTCGTACGCTGAAGGATATGTTCTGTCGCTACAAGACAATGACCGGCTTCATGGTGCATCGAAAAGCGGGGTGGGATACACACGGCCTGCCGGTGGAGATCGCGCTGGAAAAGACTCTCGGCTTTGAACAGAAATCCGATATTGAAAAATTCGGGGTTGATAAATTCAATCGGGAAGCCAAGAAACTCGTGTACCACCACATCGACATGAAAGAAGGGTGGCGAACGCTGACCGAGCGGATGGGGTACTGGATCGATCTGGACGACGCGTATATCACGTGCACCAACGAGTACATCGAGTCCGTGTGGTGGGCGCTGAGCGAATATTTTCACAAGGGGCTGATTTACAAGGGGTTCAAAATTGTGCCGCAGTGCCCGCATTGCGAGACACAGCTTTCCTCCCACGAGCTTGCGCAGGGGTACGAAGACGTCCAGGACCCGAACTTGTTCGTCAAGTTCAAGGCCAGGGACGAAGACGCGTCGTTTCTCGTGTGGACGACTACACCCTGGACACTCATTTCCAACGTTGCTCTCGCGGTGCACCCGGAATACGATTACGTTAAAGTGCGCACCGCGGATCACGGTGACCTGTATCTTGCCGCCGCGAGGCTTCCCGTATTGACGGAAGATTATGAGATCTGAGATCCTCGGCAAAATGAAAGGAAAGGAACTGGTTAACCGGGAGTACCAGCCATTGTTCAGCTACGTGCCGATCGACAAGAAAGCGCACTACATCATCCCCGCCGATTTCGTCACCCTTGAGGAAGGAACGGGTATTGTCCACCTGGCTCCGGCATTTGGTGCGGACGACTACGAGATGTCGAAGAAATACGATCTCCCTTTTCTCCAACTTGTGACGGAAGGCGGGAGATTCGTTCAGGAGGTGACGGATTTTGCCGGCAGGTTGGTCAAGACGATCAACTTCGGAACGCACAAGGAAGAAGGATGTGATCCCGACGTCATCCGGCACCTTAAGCAACGCGGCCTGGTGTACCGGGTATCGCGCGATTACCGTCACTCGTATCCTCATTGCTGGCGGTGCGACAATCCCTTGATATACTACGCGCGCGATAGCTGGTACATCCGCACAACGGCGTACGTGCAAAAGATGATCGAGATCAACCGGACGATCAACTGGTATCCGCCGGAAGTCGGCAGCGGGCGTTTCGGGAACTGGCTGGAAGAGAACAAGGACTGGGCGCTTTCACGCGACCGCTACTGGGGAACGCCGTTGCCGATCTGGGTGGCGGAGGATGGGTCGGACCAGTTTTGTATTGGTTCTATCGACGAGCTTCTCGAAGGCTGGTATGAAGAGAATGGGAGCAGGCGGAGAATCCAACGAGAGGAAGTGGACCTTCACAAGCCGTTCATTGACCACGTCGTGTTTGAACGCGACGGGAAGATGTATCGCCGCACGCCGGAATTGATCGACGTATGGTTTGACAGCGGCGCAATGCCTTTTGCCCAGTGCCATTATCCTTTTGAAAACCGTGACTGGTTCGAGGAGAACTTTCCGGCCGATTTTATATGTGAAGGTATTGACCAGACCCGCGGTTGGTTTTACACGCTGCACGCCATCTCCACGTTTCTTTTCGAAAAGCCGGCGTTCAAGAACCTCATCGTGAACGAGTTGATACTTGACAAGAGCGGTCAGAAGATGTCCAAGTCCAAGGGGAACGTCGTCGATCCTTTCGACGTGCTCGAAAGATACGGCGCTGACGCGACGAGGTGGTTTCTCACCGTGAGCAGTCCACCCTGGAGACAGAAAATTTTTGACGAAGCGGATATCGAACAAATTCGGAAGAATTTTTTCCGGGCTCTGGTGAACACGTACCAGTTCTTTTCCCTCTACGCAAATATTGACGGCTGGACTCCGGGAAAAGAGTTTCTTGCCGTCGAGCAGCGACCGGAGATCGATCGCTGGGTGCTGTCGGAGCTAGGCGCTTTGCAGGCATTGTTTACGGAACGCATGGATCATTACGACCCGACGCCGGCGGCGCGGGCGATTGCCGAGTTTACGGTTAATAACTTGTCCAACTGGTATGTGCGACGGAATCGGCGGCGTTTCTGGAAAGGTGAGATGACCGAAGACAAACGGTCGGCGTACGAGACGCTCTATCTCTGCATGGATACAGTGGTAAAACTCATGGCGCCGTTCGCGCCGTTTTTATCGGAATACCTGTATCAACGGTTGCACGCCTCTGACGAGAGCATGGAGTTTGAGAGCATTCACCTCGCCTACATACCTGAACCGATGCCGCGGGATCTCGTCCTGGAGCGGCGCGGGAAATTGGCGCAGAATATCGTTGCCGTGACACGGAATTTGCGGGAACAGGCCCGCATACGAATCAGGCAACCACTCCCGCGCATTTTGATAGCCACGAATGACGAGACCGTCCAGGAGGACATCAACCATTTCCGCGATGTCATCTGTGAAGAAATCAATGTGAAAACCATCGAGTTTATTCCCCCGGATAGTTCGATGATCAGGAAAGCGGCCAGGCCGAACTTCAAAGCGATTGGCCCCAAGTTCGGCAAGCAGGTCAAAGCGCTTGCGGCACACATTCGAAACCTGTCCACCGATGAAATCAACGAGTTCGAAGCCGTAGGTGAGCTGGTATTAACAATTGATGGACAGGCGGTCAAACTTGGCGTCGAGGACATCGAAATCGTGCATGAAGATATTGAAGGATGGTTGATCGGGACCAGCCAGGGATTGGTCGTAGCCCTTGATACAACGTTGAACGATGAATTGGTGGCCGAAGGTCTTGCGCGTGAATTCGTTAGCCGAATCCAGAACCTCCGCAAAGAGAAAGGATTTGATGTTGTGGATCGCATAAATATTTCTTATGCTACAGATTCGCCAACGTTGCAATCCGCTCTTGATCGTATGAAAACATACATCCAGGAAGAGACGCTGGCGGTGGATCTCAGGAAGGTCGATCCGGCTGTACCTGGAGGAGTATCGCTTGATTTTAACGGAGAAGAATGTACCGTGCTTATTAACAAAGCTCGATGACAACCAGGAACTCCAATATTGTACTGTAATTTGATCAGAAAGGAGACGTGAAAATGGGCGCCCCGAAGAATACAAGGAAGAAGACTGGTGCGAAATCGAAAGCAGCGAGGAAAGCGACGTCTTCTTCAAAGAAAAAGAAAGATACGGCGAAACGAGGAACAACGGGAAAGAAAAACGCCGCCATGGCAGCAAAGAAGAAAACGGTTGGCACGAAAAAGAAGGCTGCTGCCAAGAAAACAGCTGCAAAAAAGAAAGCGGTCGTTAAGAAGAAAACAGCGGCGAAGAAGAAAGCGGTTGTGAAGAAGAAAACGACGGTAAAGAAGAAAGCGGTCGTGAAGAAGAAAACGACAGTGAAGAAAAAAGTGGCAGCAAAGAAGAAAGCAGTTGTGAAGAAGAAAGTTGCAGCGAAGAAGAAACCGGCTGCGAAAAAGAAAATAACGGCGAAGAAGAAAGCACCGGCAAAGAAGACATTGAAAAAGGCAGCGCCGAAAAAGACGGTGAAAAAGAAATCGACAGGGAAAAAGACAGCACCGAAGAGAACGGTAAAAAAGGCGGCGGAGAAAAAGGCGGCGCCGAAAAAAGTGATGAAGAAGTCAAAGGTGCAGAAACAGGCGGAGCCGGTTGCGGCTGTAAGGAAACAGCGAAAAGGCGTCATCAAGATCGAGGGTCGCACGGAGGCGCAGGTTCGCAAGGAGTTGAAGAAGTACGCCCAGAAGCTTTTTTCGGAAAAGGACTTGCAGCATTTCCGGGACCTCATTTTGGACAAGATCCAGGAGGCCCGCGAAGAATTAAGGAGCATTGAAGAACGTATTATCGACAATGATTCGGGCTTGCAGAACACGGAGGACTCGACCTATTCGATGCACATGGCGGACCAGGGTACGGATGCCATGGAACGGGAGAAGGCGTTTTTATTCGTTTCACGCGAACGCAAGTTCATCGGGTATCTTGAAGAAGCGCTGCAACGGGTGCGTTTAAAGACGTACGGGATTTGTAAGATTTGCGGATTGCAGTTGCCGCGTGAGCGCTTGGAAGCCGTACCGCACACGGAAATTTGCACGGAGTACAAGAATACCAAAAAACCTTGTGAACGTGGACAAAAACGTCTGGAGCTGCTGCAGATACTGGAAGAAATTCGCAAAGCCAAAGAAGCTGCCGGCCAGTAGCATCCACTCATGCGCGGGCTTTTCTTTTCGTTATTGATCGTAATTTTCGATCAGCTTACCAAGCTTCTCGTGAAAGGGTTTTCAATTCCTTTCGCGGGTATCGATTACCACGGGATGTATCTCGGGCAGTCAATACCAGTCATTGATAATTTTTTATTCATTACGTATATCGAAAACCCGAATATGGCCTTTGGTATCGAGGTCGGTGGCAAGCTCTTTCTCTCGATCTTTTCCATTGTTGCCAGTGTAGGTATCATTGTCTACTTGTATTTCATACGGGACAAAAGCCTGAGGGTCCGCCTCCCCTTGGCTATTATTCTTGGTGGGGCAATCGGCAATCTCATCGACCGGATGTTTTACGGTGTTTTGTATGGCACGGCCCCTTTGTTTCACGGCAACGTTGTGGACTTCGTTAATTTTGATCTGTTCACCATCAATTTCAATAACTGGCATTTCAAGTTCTGGCCGATATTTAATGTCGCGGATATGGCTGTATCAATTGGAGTCTTACTGCTCGTCTTTTTCGGCAACCCGAAACGCTCGCCCGCCATGAAGGAAGTCGGAATTGCATCGCCGTCTCCTTCGAACCACACAAAAACTCCATCCTCCGGCAATTCTTCGACCTGACACATGCCAGGCACGACGGATCCTCGGGATACAAGTTTACCACGCAAAATATTGACTTTGATCGTACCTCCTGGCCACAGGCGCGAGCGTCTGGACGTGTTCCTCACTCGGTTCGTGGAAAATGCTTCTCGCACCAAGGTGCAGAAGCTTATCGAGTCAGGAGGTGTTTCCGTGGATGGCCTCGAGGTAAGAAAGTCGAACTACGTTGTCAGTCCCGGCGAAACGATTGTCTGCACCTTGCCACGGCCTGAACCGCCGGAGATCAAACCGGAGAAAATACCGCTCAATATTGTGTACGAGGACAGCTTTTTACTCGTGGTGAACAAACCGCCCGGGATGGTGGTGCATCCCGCACACGGAAATTACCAGGGGACGCTTGTCAATGCGCTCATGCACCACGTGCGGTCACTGTCGTCCGTGCGCGATTCCGCAGAACCCGGCATCGTTCATCGCATCGATAAGGATACGTCGGGACTGTTGCTCGTTGCAAAAACGGATGCCGCGCATCGCTTTCTGTCTGCGCAATTCGCGGCACATACCATAGAGCGCGAGTACTGGGCATTGGTCTGGGGAGTCTTCAAGCCGCGAGCAGGCGTGATCAATTTACCGTTGGGCAGGAATGTGCGCGACCGGAAGAAGATCGCCGTCCGTGAAGAAGGGAAAAAGGCGCGGACCCATTACGAAACCCTTACCGAATACGGGTTTTGCTCCCTGGTCCGTCTCCAGCTCGAAACGGGCAGGACCCACCAGATACGGGTGCACCTTGCGGCGAAGCGTCACCCGGTGTTTGGTGATCCGACTTACGGCGGACGCCGAATCATGTACGGGAACGTTTCCGCTTCGTACAAAGCATTTATCGACAATCTCCTGAAAATCCTTCCCCGTCAGGCCCTGCATGCCAAGACTCTCGGGTTCATTCATCCAGCCACCCGCGAAAAGATGGTGTTCGATTCCACGCTTCCCGCCGATATGCAAATGGTCTTGGAAAAAATCAAGGCGTATACCAGAAGCGCCTTGTAAAATCAGGTAAAGGCGGCGGTGATGATCTTGTAGGTGAGCTTGGCGGCAAGATAATCGGGGGCGGGAAAATCCTTTCTCGGTGCGAGCTCGACCACGTCGAACCCGACAATGGTTTTCTCCTTTCCGATCTTTTCAATTAAGTCCAACGTTTCATCCCAGAAAAACCCCCCGGGTTCCGGCGTGCCCGTCGACGGCATGACCGAGGGGTCAAAGTAATCCACGTCGAAGGTGATATATACGCTTTCGTTGAGACACCGCAAGACTTCATCCTGCCATGATGAACCATGGTGCCCGCGCCGAATGTCACGGGCGTAAAATGTCTTGACGCCGTTTCGGCGGATACGGTGGAATTCTTCCTTGCACTGCGCCCTGACTCCGAGTTGGACAATCCTCTCGCCCTGCAAGAAGTCCATGATACGCGCCATTACACAAGCATGACTGTAGGTGTCGCCTTCGTACTCCTCGCGCAAATCGGAATGGGCGTCGAGCTGGAGCACCGACATGCCGGAATGATGGCCCAAATGCGCGCGAGCCATGCCTTCGGCTATTGTATGTTCTCCCCCCAGTCCCACGACGAATTTCCCGTCTGCAAGGAGATCGCGCACGACGTTGTAGACCATGTCGACAGCCGGCTTTCCCACGCGACCGGAAAAATCAAGAGGTGGAAGCGTGGCTATTCCCAGATCGAAACAAATCTCGCGCTCGTACTCGTCGTCGAAAAATTCCACGTAGTGCGAGGCGGCAAGGATGGCGTCCGGTCCTTCGCTGGTTCCCGTACCGTACGAAACGGTGGCTTCATAGGGCATGGGCAGAATGACGATTCGCGCGGTCTCGTAATTTGAATATTGATCCTCGAGCTGGAGGAAATTCCAGGAAGGCGGCAACACGGTTCTCAATGACGCTCCCATGTTTTAGTTGTTGAGAAGTGAACCAGACGTCGGCAGGTACAGGATCTTTCCGGTCCGGTGTTCCGCTCCAAACGTCGCGACGAAAAAATATAAACCCGCCGGGACACCGTGAGGAGTCCAATGAATGTTGTATTCGCCTGCGGAATAGTAAGGAGCGCTCTTTTGTTTGATCAGTTTTCCCCGCGTATCAAACACGCGGAACACAAGAACGCCGGGTTCCGCCACATGAATCGGCAATGTTACGGGTTGCTGTTCAGAGCTTGCCGGGTTCGGGTAGGCCGTTCCGACGCTGAATCCGGCGGCTGCATTGTCCGGGACCGAAAGCACAGCCGGTGCGCCGTGGAATGTCTTGATTGTCGCCGTGCTGTCGGTGACCGAAATGATTTGCAGGTTGAATTGCGTATGGATTGTGTCTCCATCGAAGATAAAATCGGGGGTCGGATTTCCATAGAAAGACCAGAGAGGTCTTTTCAGGGTGAACGCGTCCTGTTCATCCCCCCAATTGCCGTCGGCAAAATACTCCTTGTCGTTGATCTTGATGACTTCAAGTTTCGAGCGCCCGCCGAGTGGGTTGGGACGAAGTTTCACCGGGCGATTATTTTCGTTCAAGGTCCAATCCCACCTGCCATCCGCCGATTCCACTGTCAGCCGTTTCTGTCGATTGACGGGCGGGTTGAAAATCCTGTAGATGTAAAGTCCAGGGACGGGCGCATCATCGTATTCATCGATTTTCGCTCGCCACTCGACCGCATAGTAGTAGTACCGGGCGCCGGGAATGGGCATTAACAATGCGCGATCAGTTGTCATGTAATCTGTCAAAGTCAGTATCGTGTCCCTCGTCATGTCGAGCACGTCATAGGTCATCCAGCCGAGGCATGCTTTCTCGAAGCTCATCATTCCCCGTCCTGAGCCGCTGGAACCGATGAGACCGAGTTTGCCGAACAATCGCGTGAGGTGGCTGTCACCGTAAAGCTTGTGCATGATTTCATGGGCCGCGATCGAGAACGCCCAGTCGTAATCCGTGATCTCGAACCATCCGCTTCGCTTCGTCACCGTCACGCCGCTTGCTCCTGAATCCTGCGCGTAACCATCGCCGCCATAGAAAAAACGCTCGAAATTGTCGACGAACACGTAACCGGTGAAGCCGAGGTCCGAGACCCCGGAATACGGTAGAAACCAGGGCTCTTGACAATACCTGAAGAACACGAGCATCAAGTCGATCTTTTCGTCCGGGCCGGGATGCACGTTGTAGGGACGGGAAACCGACCATTGATCGTAACTGCTGAAATCGTACTTCTGGTCGAGCCAGGTAATCATATCCTTGAT
>JAADGX010000096.1:11551-15234 GCA_013152135.1 Chlorobiota bacterium | reverse complement strand
CGCGAGGCGTTTTCAATTCTCCGGGAATCGTTCAAGATAGATCCTCAGTCCAGCAAGACCGTGGTCATGATCGGTATCGCCCAACTGGCCGAAGGGGATACCACGAGGGCGATCCAGGCATTTCAACAAGCGCTGAAGTTGCAACCGGACAACGTTACCGCGCTTGCCTCGCTGGGTATGATTTATTCTTCGAAGAAGCGTCACTGGGAGGCGTTGCGGTTGTTGGAACAGGCGGCGAAAATGGAACCGAATGATCAGACCTACCGGAAGACCTATTACGACGCGTGGGCGCGGTACAGGACCGATTCGCTGAACGCGATGGGGTGGGTCACCGAGAAACGTTCCGTCACGTTCCGCTGATGCGATGTATTGTCTTATTCATGTGGGCTGCCACGTTACGACACGATTCGGTAGCTGGTGATTTCTCTTATGCGTTTTTCTAAAACTGTTTCAGAACGTAAGCGCGCAAGCCTGTGGATATTGCTGTCCGCACTGGCGGTGCTCATTGTCCCATGCGGGACCGCAATGACGCAGCGTCTGGAACAACCGAATGCGTCGAAGAAATACGAGACGCGAGCGGTCTGGGTGGCCACGATCTTCGGACTCGATTGGCCGTCGCGGAGCAGGGGAAGACCGGCGGCTGAGCAGAAGCAGGAATTGCTGGGGATATTCTCCGACCTGGGCCGTCAGCATTTCAATACCGTGTATTTCCAGGTGCGCTCGCGGGGAAACGCGCTGTATAAGAGTTCTCTCGAGCCCTGGGCGCTGGAGTTGACCGGTCATCTGGGACAAGACCCCGGCTGGGACCCGCTGGCCGTTGCCGTGGAAGCCGCGCATGAACAAGGTATGGAGATTCATGGCTGGTTCAACGTGTTCAAGGTGTGGGGCGGTGGCAACCGCGTTCCTCGCTGCAAACCGCTTCATGTTGCATTGGCACATCCGGAATGGGTCAAACACGTCGGTGATGAGATCTGGATCGACCCGGGGATTCCCGAGGCCAGGCAATACATCGTGGATGTGATCGTGGATTGCGCGAACCGGTACGACCTGGACGGCGTCCATTTAGATTACATTCGCTATCCCGGCGTGTCGTTCAACGACCGGGAATCATTCAGGCGTTACGGCCAGGGGCGGAACCGCGAAGAGTGGCGAAGACAAAATATTTCGTTATTCGTGCAGGAATTGTCACGGCGACTCCGGGAAACAAGGCCCTGGATGAAAATCGGTGCGGCGCCGATCGGTATTTACAAGAACATCGAGGGTGTGAAGGGGTGGCAGGCGTATTCGGCTGTTTACCAGGATTCAAGGTTGTGGTTGCGGGAAGGCTGGCTGGATTACCTCGCGCCCCAGATTTACTGGGGATTGAAATCAAAGGGGAGCCGGATTGATGTAGCTGCACTGGCACGTGATTGGTTCCAGAACGCCGCCGGCAGAAATGTCGTCGCGGGCCTGGCGGCGTACAAGAAAAACGTCGCGAACCACCTGGAGCGCTTGATTGACACCATGCGCGTCGTCGGTTTGAACGGCCAGTCTTTTTTTCGTTACGCGTTTATTCGAACGAATGGTTTTTTCAAACAACGATACGCGGTGCGGGCTCTGCCTGCGCGCATGTCCTGGATGCGATTGAAACCGCCTCCTCCAGTTACGTTCAGTGTTATTCGGACGGGTAAAGGAAACCGGGTGGAATGGAAGGCTCCAACGGGGGCGCAGTCGATCAGGTGGTTCGTGGTTTACCGTGGAGATGGGATGAAACCGGATATCAATGATCCACGGAATATCTACCGGACATTTTTCCGTGACCGTTTCCAATTTCTCGACACGTCAGGATTGGATACGCACCAGTACGTGGTTACGTCGTTGTCGCCTTCAGGCTTGGAGGGCCCGCCGGAAGAAGCAATCCCGGTACCTGTATCAACGGTGGCGCCTCTTCTGGCAAGGGTGTATCATCCGGCATTGTCAATTTCATTATACCCGCATGGAAACATTCTCCTGGTCGGTTATACTCTTTCCGAGCGCTCGCACATCAACCTTCGAATCCTTGGAAGCGACGGTCGTGAAATCGTTACCCTGGTGGATGAAGAAAAGCCGCCCGGCATCCACGTTGCCGGGATCGCGCTTGACCATTTGCCTGTCGAAAGGATGACACTTCGCTTGGAATCCGGGTCGTTCAAAGCCAACCGGGATTTCTCTTTTCCGGATTGATGATGAACGGCGCGCTTGATACGATCCGCAATCGTTGCAGCAATGTTACGGCGTTCGAGCGACACTACGATGAGATCATTCGGAGAGTTGTCCAGGTTCTCCGAGCCGGGGTCGCCGAATTCGACAGGTATCTTCTCGAAGAACTTGAAACAGCTCCCGATCCCACGGCATGTCTCGTACATTTCCAGAGATTCCTGGATACCTCGTTCAGCGAGCGCAACATCCTATCCGATTTCACACGGTACCCGGTACTTTTGCATACGTTCATCAGGCTGACGGGATACTCCGCCTTCCTCGCGGATGTGCTTGTCAGGGACGCTGAACTCTTCCGGTGGTTGACCGCATCCGACACGCTGCAACGATCCATCCGGAAAGATGAAATCGAGCTGGAGATTGAGCGCGCGCGAGCATTATTTGAAACCAAGAGGAGTCGCGACCGCGCCCTTCGCCGCATTCACCGCCGCAACTTTCTCCGTATCGCCGCACGGGATATCCTGGGAAAGAGTGATCTCCGGGGAACGGTCGCATCGTTGACCATCCTCGCGGAGTCGTTCATTGCCGCCGCTCTGGAGGAAACGCTCCCGGAACTCGCTTCACGCTTCAAGTTCCATCCGGATTGTCCTTTTGTGGTCATGGGTTTGGGGAAACTCGGCGGCAGGGAACTCAATTACAGTTCCGACATCGACTTGATATGCATATACGACGATTGCGGGAGGAATTCTTCGGAAAAGCACCAGGAGTTTTTCAGCGCCCTTGTTCAGGGCATGGTGCGTTTTCTTTCCGGTCACGATGTGGAGGGCTTCATGTACAGGGTCGATTTGCGACTGCGCCCCGAGGGAGGTGCGGGATTGCCCGCCATATCACTTTCAGCCGCCATGGCGTATTACGAGAGCCGCGGATCGTTCTGGGAACGGCAGATGCTGATCAAGGCCCGGCCGGTTGCTGGTGATCAAAGCCTGGGGGAACGATTCCTGGAACTCGTCAAACCTTTTATCTATCCGAGAACCCGCCTGGACCTGCCCGGTGAAGTTTTCGAGCGGATACATGCTGACCGGCAGAAATCTTTATCGGGTGAATCGAACGTAAAGCATCGACGGGGAGGTATCAGGGATATCGAATTCCTCGTTCAGGCGCTCCAGTTGGAGCATGGTTCTTCAGAGCCATCCGTGCGATGCACAGGAACGATGCCCGCACTCAACGCCCTTATGAAAGCCGGCTACTTGTCTGAAAACGACGGCACCATTCTGCGGGATGCGTACACGTACTTACGGAAGGTGGAGCACCTGTTGCAGCTGGAACGCAATGTCCAGACGCATGAACTCCCTGCATCGCCCTCGGAGCGGGTTGTTTTTGCACGCAAACTTGGTTTGGAAAACTGGAGCGAATTGCAAAGTCGTCTGGAACAACTATGTGATTCAGTCGCAATGATCCAGGGGCGGATATTCGCGCATGAAAAAACGGGGACGGGCTGGGGTTCATTT
>JAADGX010000096.1:0-11488 GCA_013152135.1 Chlorobiota bacterium | reverse complement strand
ATATTACGGTCGCTTGTCGAAGGTCCTTCCGGCCGCCGTTATTCCAGGGGATTCAGACGCAAAATGGAAAGAAACATCAATGAACTGCTGGGACGGATATCCTCACTTCCTTCGCCGGATACCACGCTGAAAGAGCTGGAGGGGATTCTTTCACGCCAGGAGAATCCGGAGGCATTTTTCAAATTTTTGCAAGACCATCACAGTCGTGATTTTTTGCTTTCGCTTACTGGCGGTGCACCGGCCGTTGCACGCAAGGCTTCCGCGGATCCCTTGGTTTGGGATTGCATTTTCTCCGGCCAGGTTGCTTTCGCGACACCGGAAGACAACGCGTCTCTGTACTATTTATCCAACCTGGCGTTGCTGACGGTTGAGTATTTCAAGCAAAAACTTTCGCTGGAGGAATACACGGGGGAATTGGCGGGGATGGCAGGGAAGGTCATGCAGGCGGCGTTGGCGCAGGCGTGTGCTTCGATTGGTGAAGATGCACATCTGCCATTCGCTGTACTGGCCCTGGGAAAATTCGGCGGTGGAGAGCTCACGCCTCTCAGTGACCTGGATGTTATTTTTATTTACGCGTTGAATGAAGATGCGGAGGACGGATGGGAACGAATCGTTGCGGGAGGCCTCGTCGATTCACTGAGAAATCTTTTTGAAATCGATTTACGGTTGCGTCCGGAGGGGAGGAATGCACCGATCATCATCGAAAGGAAGAAGTACATCCAATACCTCCGGGAACGAGCAGGGTTTTGGGAGCGACAAATGTTGACGCGATCGCGGTTCGTGGCGGGCCCCGAGGAGATGTGTAAACGCTTGCAACGGGAAATCAACTCCTTTGTTTACGAGCAGCCTGTTTCCCGCGCGCAGCTACAGTCGCTCCGGGAAATGCGGGCAAAGATCGAGTCCAAATCACGAGGCGTGCTCAGCAGGGCTTTCGATATAAAATCCGGAAAGGGTGGAATAGTGGACATCGAATTTGCGGCCCAAGCGGCACAGCTTGTGCGTGCTCCATCGGACAGCCGCTTGCGCGGCGTAAATACCTTTGCCCTGATGCGTTTGCTTGCAGAGAGAGAAACGGAACGGGAGATTTGGTCCGGTTTGTACGATGCCTATGTTTTCTACCGTCACTGCATGAATGCTCTGCGCCTCTTTTTTGATACGGGCAGAAACCGGTTGCCGGAGAGCGATGAGAAGCGAAACATCATGGACGCATGGTTGAAAGCAGTGGGCGCATCGACGGGTTTCGAAGGCATAGGCGGGATGAAACGCAGAGTCCGTCAGCATTATGAGGAAATACTGAACATCCTTCATCAGGAGGTGACGTCTTGAACGGAGGGAAGAGGAGGATAAAGCTTATCCTGGAGTACGATGGCTCAAGGTACGCGGGGTGGCAAGTGCAACCGAACGCGTTGACCGTACAGGAGGTAGTGGAATCGGCTGTAGCACGGATTCTCAGGCATGACGTCAACGTCGTCAGCGCGGGGCGAACGGATGCCGGGGTCCACGCGCGTGGAATGTGCGCGCATTTCGATACTGATTCCGTCATGACGGCGGAAAAAATGAAACATGGAATCAATGCGGTACTTCCTGAAGACGTCGCGGTTATTACCCTCGAAGATACTGATGGTTCTTTCCACGCCAGGTACTCCGCGTCCTCGCGCGAATATTCATACTCGATCGTATTCGGACGTCGTCCGCTTCGACGAGCTTTCTCGTGGGAAGTCTACCAGCCGGTTGATATCGGAAGGATATCCGAAGCGGCTCGATCCCTCGAGGGGACGAAGGATTTCTTCAGCTTTTCAAAGGAAAGGGAGGGCATGCGTCATTATTATTGCCACGTGTTTGATTCGATGGTTGAAAAAGTTGAAGGCGGCATCATTTACCGCGTTCGCGCGAATCGCTTCCTGTATGGGATGGTTCGGGCGTTGGTCGGTACATTGGTTGATGTGGGAAGGAAAAAACGTCCGCCGGAGGACGTCGAGCTTCTCCTGGCGCGACGCGACCGGAGCTTGTGCAGCGCTCTGGCGCCTTCCTGCGGCCTGGTTTTCGAATCGGTCCGGTATGATGAAAGCGAATACGCTTTCGTGCAATCGCGGTTTCGTGACGCAGGAATCGGTAATGATAAAGATGAATGATATGAATAGAATGGAAACCGGGTCGTGGAACTGACCCTTGCGGGTTATCGGTTCCGTGGATACCGGTTCCACAAAACGAACGCTTCCATTCCTTACGGGCATGTGGCGCGTGGCGCCGCAAATGGATTGTTCATTGTCGTGGCGCTTGCCACCGTGGGTATTTCGTTTGGTTTTGTACGCAATATCTTCGGGTGTATTTTTCGGCTTGGTACGGGAACGCTCTTGCCGCGCTCGGCGAAGAGACTGAAACCAGTGTTTCGGATGCTGCTCGTTGAGTCGGCTGACGTTACAACCTCCACGGTCCCCGCTCACGAGGTGGCAATGTCGGATGGCGACCGTACTGGTGGCGGGCTCGTGGAGGATGGGAAAATCACTATTGGCTTTGCCTGTTGCACTGGCATTCACACGCTATCCCCAGGCCGACGGGAAAAAGCTTCAGGAATCTTGGAAACAACGCATGTTTAATTCGATTGTCGTTCGATTTGCCCCGAGTCCTACGGGCTACCTTCATGTCGGGGGGGCGCGTACCGCTATTTTCAACTGGTTGTTCGCTCGCAGTACCGGCGGAAAATTCCTTCTTCGGATCGAAGATACGGATAAGGAGCGCTCGAGCGAGGAAATGGTTCGGGCAATACTCGACGGCCTGAAGTGGCTCGGGTTGGATTGGGATGAGCCGCCGATGCGGCAATCGAACAGGAGCGAACGTCACCGCGAGGAATGCCTGCGCCTTCTTGAAACGGGCAACGCTTACTGGTGTCGTTGTTCGGCGCAAGAGGTCGAAGAGCGAAGAAACCAGCTATGGGATCGGGGACTTGCGTACCGGTGTCCGGATTCATGCAGGAATGCGGTTTCAACACGGCGGCCGGATGAAAACACCGTCCTGCGTTTCAAGGTCCCCGAAGGGAAGACCCATTTCAACGACATTGTCCACGATGCAATAACTTTTGATAACAGAGAAATCGAGGACTTCGTCCTCCTGCGAAGCGACGGTTCCCCCGTGTATAACGTGGCGGTGGTGGTCGATGATCACGACATGGGGATCACGCACATCTTGCGCGGTGACGATCACCTCTCGAATACCCCAAGTGCAATTGTACAGGGCGCTCGGATATGACGTGCCGCAGTTCGGGCACTTGCCGTTGATCCTGGGACCTGACAAGAAAAGGTTGTCCAAGCGGCACGGAGCAACGGCTATCGGGGAATACCAAATCCGGGGGTATCTCCCGTCGGCGTTGGTGAATTACCTCGCTCTGCTCGGATGGTCGCCGGGCGGCGACCGTGAAATCATGACCATGGACGAACTTATCGAAGCGTTCGATATCCGGCGGGTTCTGAAAAAAAGCGCGGTGTTCGACGAGGAAAAACTCCGCTGGATAAACGGGCAGCACATTCGCCGCCTATCAATTTCCGAGTTGATGGAGAGGTTGCGTCCGTATATTGATGGTGACGTGCCTGGTGGCGACAACGGTTACCTCGAACGGGTGGTTCGACTCATGCAGGAACGTATGGCCATCTTGCCCGATCTGTTCAACGAAGGCTGGTTCTTTTTCAAGGATCCGGAATCGTATGATGAAAAGGGTGTCAGGAAGCATTGGAAGCCACACGTTCCCGGCATGGTGGAAGAGATATTGGCGGAATTGGAACAATGCGACTTCACCGCGGCATCCATCGAAGAAGTTATCCGGTCGTACGCGGAGCGCCAGGGGGTATCCGCGGGAAAAATCATTCACCCCCTGCGGCTGGCAGTGACCGGCCGGACGGCATCGCCGGGCCTGTTTGAGACGATGGAGTTGCTGGGCAAGGAGACCGTCCTGCGCCGTTTGCGAAAAGCGCTGGAAACGTTGCCGCGAACGCCGGAAGGAACTGTAACGACTGAATGAGCGCGCCATGAAAAAGAAGAATATCATCCGGTTGAATAACGCCATATTTTACGGGTACCATGGGAACGAGCATGGAGAAGAAGCGCTTGGAGGCAAATACCATATCGATGTCGAGATCGAAACGGATTTCAGGGCGGCAACGGAAACTGATAACCTGGACGATACAATCAATTACGAAAGCGTCTATCGGCACGTGCACCACCTGGTGACGGAACACAGGTTCTACTTGATTGAAACGCTGGCCCAGCGCATCGTCAAGGTCCTGTTGGACAAGTTCCCGCGGATACAGTCCATCGCCGTTCGCGTACGAAAGCCCGGGGCCCCGATACACGGGGTGGTGGACAACGTCGAAGTTGAGATTGTGGAGGACCGGTGAGTTTGATGACCGTATATCTCGGGCTCGGTTCCAATCTCGGTTCACGTGAGCGCAATCTCCGGAACGCCGTCGACCGGATCCAGGAATGCTGTTGTCAGGTTACACGTTGTTCTTCCGTATTCGAGACGGAACCTTGGGGCGTGAATCCAGACCAGCCTTTGTTTTTAAATGCGGTGGTGGAAATCCGGACAGACGAAAAGATCGATGAGCTGATGACGCGAATACAAAATATCGAGCAAGCGATGGGGCGGGAGGCGAAAAGTTCAGACAAGCCGCGGTTGATTGATATCGACGTGCTGTTTTTCGGCACGAGCATTTTGCGCAATGGTTATGTCACGGTTCCTCATCCGCGATTGGAGTTGCGCAGGTTCGTCCTGGAACCGTTAAACGAACTGGCGCCGGATTTCATTCACCCGACGCTGAACCTGCCCGTCAGCAGGCTGCTTCAACAATGCCCGGACACAAAAAGGGTTGTTCGCACCAGTTTCCTCTTACAACACGCGCCGAAAATCCATGGTGATTCCTGATACGAATATTCGATACATCGCTATTGAGGGTGTCATTGGGGCGGGAAAGACCAGCCTCGCGCGCCTTCTTCGCAAAGAAATCGGCGGTCAGTTGATCCTGGAAAAATTCGAGGAGAACCCCTTCCTCGAGCGCTTTTACCAGGATCCGCGCCGGTATGCGTTCCAGACCCAGATATTTTTCCTCGTAACCCGGTTCAAACAACTTCAGCAGGTGTTGCAGCCATCCCTGTTCGACGATTTCATCATCTCCGATTATACGTTCGACAAGGATCGTATTTTCGCCGACCTCAATCTCAATCCCGATGAGATGGCCCTGTACAACATGGTGGCCTCGCAACTGCAAAAATCTCTCGTCACACCGGATCTTGTCGTTTACCTTCAGAGTAGTGTCGACCGGTTGATGGAAAATATCGCCAAGCGCGGTCGCTCATTTGAGCATAACATGAGTCGTGAATACATCGAGTCGCTGAACGAGGCATACAACTACTATTTCTTCCGCTACAAAGCCTCGCCGTTACTTATTGTCAAGGCAACGGATATCGATTTCGTGGAGAACAAGCGGCACCTGGAAGACTTGATCCATGCGATCATGAGACCGAATCGGGTTGCCATGGAATACTTCACGCCGCTTGGCGATTTCGGCCTCTCTGGAGAAGGGTGACCTATGTTTTTTCGTGTTCTCTTGTGGGGTATTCTCCTGTACATGGTGTACAAGCTGATGAAACGTTTTTTCAGGGCGTTTGTGGGGATGTTCGAAAGCAAGGAAGAAGAAGCTCCCGTCAGGGGAAAACCGAAGAAGAAAAAACTCGAATTGGACGAAAACATCAAGGACGCCGAGTTCACTGACCTGGACGATAAGGACTAACGCACCGTGCCATATAAGCCGCCCGGCTTTTTCAGAAGAATCTTTATTGCAATCGAGCGATTCCTGAAGTGGATACTCTTCAGTGTCGTGCACCTCGTCATTCATTCCAGGAGAATGGAGAAAATCACGCTGGAAGAATGCAAAGCCATACTCGTGGTCAGGCAGCATAACCAGATCGGAGATCTTTTGTGCGCGACTCCCTTGCTTCGCGCGCTCCGGGCTGCGTATCCGGAAGCTCATATCACGGTGTTGTTGCGCCCTTTGACGGCGGAAGTGCTTCGGGGCACGGATTTTATTGACGAAATCCTGGTTTTCGACAAGCAGGCATACTGGCGCAACCCCGGCCGGGTGTTCGGATTCCTTCGTTCTCTGTGGAAGCGAAAATACGACCTGGTACTGGTACCGGTGACGGTTTCCCTTTCCACGACCAGCGATTTCCTTGCCTGGCTTTCGCGATCCCGAGTGCGCATCGGTCCCGCGTCTTTAAACGGGATCAGGAATTTGACGCACTACATGCACAACATTCGGCTTCCCCTTGATTGGCGTGATGATCCGTTGGCGCACCAGACGGAAAGAAACCTCGCCATCGTGAAACCTCTCTCCCTTGACCGGGCGTCCCGTGAATTGGTCCTGTCCTTGACGGCTGAAGAAATTGAGAAAGGCAGGAAACTTGTGGTTGGCGCGGCGGCGGATCATAGCATGATTATCGGTTTTCACCCTGGGGCGGCCAAGACGGATAATACGTGGGACGCTCTGCGATTCGCCGAATTAGCCAATCGATGCGCGGAAATTCTGGATGCGTTTCTTCTCATTACGGCAGGACCGCACGACGATCTGCCCCTCCACGAGATGACCATTAATGTTCCGAACGATAAGCTCGTGCTGAAGAATTATCCCCTTCGTGAAGTGGCGGCGGCCATTCGTTGCTGCGCCGTCTTCGTTACAAACGATACCGGGATCATGCATCTCGCGGCCGCGGTGAAAACACCCACGCTGTCCCTGTTTGGTCCGACGGATCCCGCCCAGTGGGCGCCGCCCGGTGACCGGCATCGTTTTATCGTTGGAAAGAACGGTGAAATAAATACCATTACCGTGGATAAAGCCTGGGAGGCAATTAATAAAATGTTACGCGCTGCTTGAGTTATGCGGCTCTGATTCACTTGTTCAAATGATTAAGGTTACCTCTTGAATACATCGAAGAACACGACGGAACTCCTGGGAGAATACGTCCTCCAGGTATGTCACAACCTTCGTAATCCCGTTTCGCAGATCATGACGGCGGCAAGTCTCGGAAAGACCATGGCCGAGGAGCGCACGGACGTCCGGCGGATGTTCGAGATCATTTCTCTTGCCAGTCGGCAGTTGGCCGACATCATCGATGTCATGGAACAGCGCTCGAAACATGAAGGAACAGTTACCCCGGGGCGGGTTGACTTGGCGACTTTTCTTCAAAACCAGTTCCGGTTCTTTGAGTTTGACCGGCGGATGCGTTACGGCATTCGACTGCGATTTTTTCCACCCACCGAGAGCATCGAAGTGCCAGTGGTACCGGCGGACCTGGTGCTGGTTGTAAACAACCTGCTTCATTCCATTTTCTCCGCAACGGAGGAAGGGCGCACAATCGATCTCGATTGTTCGATCAGCCGGTCCGATGACGGACCGAATCTGCAACTGGTGATTGGATTTCCCGATCCCGTTGGAAACAGGGGAATTCTCCTGGCTGAACGTCTCCGGGAAGCATGGAGCGGTCTGGAACAACTGGCCTCGAGAAACGGCATCGCTTTTTTCCAATCCGGGGAATCACCCTGTATCGTTCGATTGTCATTTCCCGCGACTACCGGATGATGAAGGACCAGCGGGCAGCATGGCTTGGTTGCTTTTCCGGCGATCACGCGCGATCACGACGAGCGCCCCGGATTAATGGCCTGTCATTTCAACCGCCGTTTCGTATCTTTGTTCATTAATTTCGTGTGTTTATAACTTCATTACGCATATGAAACACGTTTACATCGAGCACCTGCAAGACCACATCGGAGAAACCGTAACGATAAAGGGTTGGGTTTTTCATCGTCGTTCTTCAGGTAAACTGAAATTCATCGAGGTGAGAGACGGGACGGGCATCGTCCAGTGTGTGATTTTCAAAGGCAATGTGCCCGAAGAGCAATTCCAGTCCGCGGATAATGTCTCTCTGGAGAGTTCCGTTATTATCGAGGGGAGCGTGCGGGAGGACAAGCGCGCGCCAGGTGGTTGCGAAATCGACGTCCAGACATTCCACGTTCATCATCACGCGGAAGACTATCCCATAACACCCAAGGAACACGGCGAAGATTTTCTCCTCGATCGCCGGCATTTGTGGATTCGTTCCAAGCGGCAAAACGCAATCCTTCGCGTTCGGCATACCATCGTCAAAGCGATACGGGACTTCTTCGATGAACGGGGGTTCGTGCTTTTCGATGCTCCGATTCTCACGCCGAACGCGGTGGAAGGAACATCCACGCTTTTCGAGACCTCGTACTTCGATCTGGGCAGCGCATACTTGACGCAATCCGGGCAATTGTACGGTGAAGCGGGCGCACTGGCCTTGGGAAAAATCTACGTGTTCGGGCCTACCTTTCGTGCGGAGAAATCCAAAACGCGCAGGCACCTTACCGAGTTCTGGATGGTGGAGCCCGAGATGGCCTGGTACGATCTGAACGACGACATGGACCTGGCGGAAGAATTTATCGAATACGTTGTTCAGACAACACTGGACAAGAGGAGCGGGGAGCTTGAAGTGCTCGAACGGGATCTCTCGAAACTGGAATGCATTCAACGTCCGTTCCCTCGTATTTCGTATGATGAAGCAGTGGCTATTCTTCATAAGCATGGCAAGGAATTCGACTACGGAAATGATTTCGGGGCGCCCGACGAGACGTTGATCTCCGGGCAGTTCGACCGGCCGGTTATCGTCCACCGGTATCCGGCGGAAGTAAAGGCATTTTACATGAAACGAGACCCCGAAGACGAAACGAAGGCGCTGGCTATGGACATGCTGGCACCGGAAGGGTACGGTGAAATCATCGGCGGCAGCCAGCGCGAGGACGATTACGACACGCTGGTCAGACGCATCCGGGAGCACAATCTTCCGCAGGATGTTTTCGAGTGGTACCTGGACCTGAGGCGATATGGAAGCGTGCCACACAGCGGCTTCGGTCTTGGACTTGAACGGACGGTTGCCTGGATATGCAAGCTCGATCATATACGGGAAACTATCCCGTTTCCGAGAACGATAAAGCGAAAGAACCCGTAACGAATATTTCACAACATTCAAAGCACAAATAACCATTTAACATTGGAGGATGCATGAAGAGGCTCATCATGGCCGCGGTGTTGATTGCTCTTGTTTTTTCAACGCAGATACTGACAGCACAGACAAATACCACCAAGAACAAGAAACAAAAACAAGATGAAGGAAAAATCGTGACAACTGAAAGTGGCTTGCAATACATGGACCTCGTTGTGGGCAAGGGCGCGCAACCGGAAAAAGGTCAGAAGGTAACGGTCCATTATACCGGAACCCTCGAGGACGGGACGAAGTTCGATAGTTCCGTTGATCGTGGTCAGCCGTTTTCGTTTACCATCGGAGTTGGACAGGTGATCAAGGGCTGGGATGAAGGCGTCCTGTCAATGAAGGTCGGTGGAAAGCGCAAGCTGATCATTCCGGGCAACCTGGCCTATGGCGAACGCGGCTACCCCGGCGTTATCCCGCCCAATGCGACGCTGATTTTTGAAGTTGAATTGCTTGAAGTAAAATAATCGTGTATCGACCATTTTCCCGCATGAATACAGGGGCCCGGGATGCCTAAGAGCATGCGATCCAGAACGGCGGCAAAACTCTACATCGCCCTTGCTGGTTTGTTTATTGCAGGCTTCCTGCTTGATCATTTCATCCTCCCGTGGATTATCCACAGTGGGGATGAAATCCCTGTTCCCAACGTCATCGGGAAACCTATGCCGGAGGCCGTGCGAATTCTTGAAGCACGGGAGCTTGTTGCAAGGAAGTCGGCGGTGCAACCTTCCTATAAGTATCCGCAAGGTACGGTCATCATGACCAATCCTCCTCCCGGCAGCGTCGTCCGGGAAGGAAGGAACATCTACCTGACTATAAGCGGTGGTGGTCCACAGGTTGTCATGCCGAATCTCCGGGGACATTCATTGCGAGATGCAAGGATAACCCTTGAGCATTATGACCTCCGGATTGGAAAGATCACCTACGATCCGTCGAGTCAGCCCGAGGAAACCATTATTTCACAGAGTATTCCTCCAGGTAAAACCGTAGCCAAGGGTTCCGTCGTGGACCTGTCCGTAAGCGGGGGTGAAGGATCGATACAAGTATCCGTGCCATACATCATCGGTCTCAGCCTGAAGGAGGCGCAAACAAGGCTCATGGAAAATGGTCTCAGGTTAGGCAAAATCGCGTACAGGAGCAGCACGGATCTTCTGCCCAATACGATCATATCCCAGATGCCAAGGGCGGGGGATATGGTTGACGTCAACACACCGATTGATGTGACACTGGTTCATTGATTCGATGACGATTTTTGAGATGATGCACCAGGTCTCGCTTTTCGTAAACGGGACGTACGAGCGGAGGGGTGAAATCGGCGTGGTCGATATTCCATTACCGGATGGACGTCACCAGCTGGTGATGGGAAAAGTTAACCGGTACGAAGACGATGCGATCGGCATCCTCTATACCGTTATCGGGAAAATGAACAAGTCCATCGATCCGCTTCCCTTGCTGCGCCTGAACCAGGTTCTTCGATATTCGAAGATCACACTCGAGGAATCGGGGGACATCATCGTCTCGGCGAATTTCGAAATCACCCATACATCCATCGCGGAATGCACACCCATCGTGCAGGAGATTGCCGCCTTCAGCGATCTTCTTGAAAGCGTTTTATTCGAAGCGGACAGAACTTGATCTGTACCACCGATTGAAAATGATCACAATAAACACGCGGCTCTCAAAACGAGGGGTTGAACGGCTCGAAAACCCTCTCCGTATTTTCCCCCGGCGAGAAATCCGAGTCGTCGAGCCCGGGCAATAATGGATTCTACAAAGTCCGGTCTGCTCACATACGTCTCGGGTTCAATGTCAACATTATCTTCATGGCCAGGCGTGCTGAATTGCGAGCGGTAGGCGCGTATTGCTTCGAGACGCTTGTCGAACGTTTCGGAAACATCAATAATGAACTGTGGCGAGAAATCCTCCGCGAGCATGTAGTACAATGCGCGCAAAGGGCGGTAGGGTGTGCCGAAGTTCTTGTCCGCGAACTTCTCCAGGCCTGAATAGAACAGCGATTCTTGGACCAGCGCGCTCGCGTGCACATGGTCGGGATGCCTGTCCACGTAGTAGGGAAGCAGAACGAGGCGGGGACGATAACGGCGTATGACGGCGACGACGCGCGTTCGGTTTTCCAACGAGTTCTCAATGTTTCCGTCCGGAATATCCAGATTAAGCCGCAGGTCGAGATCGAGAATGCGGCTGGCTTCCCGGACTTCCGTCTCTCGGGTTACAAGCGATCCGCGGGTGCTCAGCTCGCCTCGTGTGATATCGGCAATCCCGATGCTTTTTCCTTCTTTCTTCAGAAGAGCCAATGTCCCCGCGCAGTACAACTCGGCATCGTCCGGATGGGGTGCAAAAGCAATAACGTCTATCGTGTCAT
>JAADGX010000059.1:8330-15089 GCA_013152135.1 Chlorobiota bacterium | reverse complement strand
TTGATGCTGCATGCTTTGCGCACGGAACGGGATAAAGGACTCAGGTGGAAACCGTTGTCGGATGATATTATCAATTCATTCATCGAGGCATCTCCCCTTGGCGGAATTGGTGTTCGATATTACACGTTGTTGTATGATCCATTGCCTCCGGAGATGCAGGACAGTCTGGAAATAAAGCTTAAGCAGGGCGCAGTGTGGATATCATATTATGGACACGGGGGAACGGAGCAATGGAATAACGGGATTACGAAGCCAGGGGATCTGCACAGTAATGTTCCGCGTCCGATTCTGGTCACGGATTTCAGTTGCAGTACGGGAAAGTTTGCCGAACCCGATATTAATTCGTTCTCGGAAAACATGGTCTTCGATCCTTCCGATTACGGCGCGATAGCTTTTTTGGGAAGTTCAGGTCTGGGTTATGAAACCAGTCTGAACACGGTTCGTACGGAAATGTATCGTGTTATCGCCAAGCAATCAGAAAGGAACGTGGGCCGAGCACTTTTTCAGAGCAAACTTGTGTTGGGGTTGACGGCGCCCACTCGCCAACTTCCGCATTCCACCCGTCAATTGTTGGAGCAATACGAGCTCATCGGTGACCCCGGCATTTTTCTTGCTATCCCAACCGACTACAATTTGCGTGTGGAATCGCAAGATATCACCACTGATCCCGAGATTATTTTTGAAGACAAAGACTCGGTAACCATCAACGTCCGGCTTCGGTCTCTCGGACTGGTTATTCCAGATAGTTTCCATGTCAAAATCAGTATCGATTACGGTGGCCGGAGGACGTATCAAAATCAGTTCATTTTGCGCTCGGTTCTCTATACACATACGATTTCATTTCGATATCCCGTCTACAACGCGTCGGGAGTGCATACAATCACGGTAACCGTTGACCCTGATAACTGGATAAAAGAGAGTGACGAAGCGGATAATTCTGCCTCTTTGATATTCAACGTCGGATTCTCCCGCTTGCGTTTCATTCGACCCCAACCAAACCTTAACGTGGAGAGTGACACGCTGTGGGTAGTACTCGCTAATCCGTCCAATGTAATGGAAGGGATGGAAGCACAGATAGATATATCAGATGACTCGACGTTTTCACGGGTGCTTAAAAGCGCAACACTTCCACTCGGGATGATTACGACTGAACATCCTTTTACCCAGTTACCAGGAGGTAAGCGGATATATATTAAGGCTCGGCTGCTCAGCGAGGGTAACTATCTCGGAACTGCTATCACCACGGATTTCCTCTATAAGATGGGAGGGGGGCAAAATTCGTGGTTGGCCCGGTTCACGATCGACCCCAATATAGATGAACTCTTTTCGAAGAGATTTATTCATTGGACGGGATCGCAGTGGAGGTTCGAACCTGACTCGGTTGAAGTTATTGTGGTTTCTCAGGGAGGAGATGACTGTAAGGGTGAATTAAAGGTTGGATTGGCATCCATTAGTGTTGGCGGTCGCTTGGCGTTGCCTCCCGGAGCGGCAAGTCGGGGGTTGAACGTCGTATCCGTGAGCAGGAAAACCGGCGAAGTAACAGGAGTGAGGACTTTTGACTTCCTTTTCCGTGGAGCGGGAACAGATATTCCTAATCCGGATGTACGGTACTTCAGCGATTTTATTGAGGCCGTTCCTGAGGGTGATTACGTGATGGCGGGTGTTATGGATGATATTACATGGAGGGTTATCGGGAAATCCATACCTGTGGCGCAAGAGGCTTTCAGAAAGATCGGTGCCAGGATGGTTTTTAATGGTCAGAATACATTCATGGGCCCTGCTCGTCCGGATACCATCCAATTCCGAAGCTCCTATGCGATCATTGGAAGAAAGGGAGGTGTTGTCGGATCGGCTACCGAGGGGATGATAAAGAACTGGTGCACGCATAATTTACCGGAACGGGATAACAAGCTGGAAATCCGGGACACGATTCTTATCGGAAAGGGATACGGTGTATTGACCTCGACGTGGATTGGTCCTGCGCATCGGTACAACTCCGTCATTGTCAACGCGGAAACCTCGAGTGGACGTCGTCTTGCGTACCTCGTGCTCGGACGGAAAACGGATGGCGTCGTGGATACCCTCTTTACGAATATCCAGCCTGGAACCCGGTTCGATCTCTCCGGCGTGGATGCGCAAACGTATCCATACACGCGTATCGTTATTGAATTTGAATCAGAACAGGGAGAAAAACCGGCGAATTTGAAAGACCTTCGTCTCGATTATACACCATCGTTTGATCTCGCCATGAATTCCCAGTCTTTCAGCATAGCCGGGGTTAAAACCGATCCGAAGGTCGCGGTTAAAATTTCCGTAAAGTTGAAAAACTCGGGGTATGTGCAATCTGAACCGGGAACACTCAACGGGGTGTTCAAGGATGATCCATCCGGTGCCGTCGAGGTTTCGATTCCGCCTATTGAAAAGGATTCCATACTGGTCGTACCCTTTACCATACCTGCAAGTTCAACACCAGCCAGTCGAGTGTTTGTCTTTAACCTCAACCTTTTGAACAGAGACATGGAGTTGGTTGGATCGAACAACTACTTCGAATTACCTGTGACAATCGTCCCTGATACGATCGCACCCGATGTCGAATTACTGGTGAACGGTGTACAGGTTTACGACGGTGACTACATCGCTCCGACTGTTCAGTTGGAAATACTCATGAAAGAACAAATCCCGCGAAAAGCAACCGTGGAGAACTTTACTCTTTACGTTGATGATACACTGGTAACAGAGCAGTACCCCGAGCGGGTTCGTTTCGAGGCACCCTACAAGGAGTATGCAGGCCGGCTCGTGTACGAGACGGTTTTTAGCGAAGGGATGCATTTTGTTCGCTACAATGTCCGTGATGAATTTGGGAATGCGCATTTCAATGAGGACATGGAGATTGTGCTCGTAGTGTCCTCGGACCAGTCGGTGCAGAACATATACAATTATCCCAATCCGATGCAGAAAGAAACCTGGTTTACGTTCGAAGTTGTCGGGAATTCTCCGCCGAACCAGGTGCGTATCGTCATTTATACGGTTGCCGGTAGAAAAATTCGGGAGTTGGAAGTCGATCCCTCCGAGTTGCATGTCGGATTCTGTTCGGTCAAATGGGATGGG
This sequence comes from Chlorobiota bacterium, assembly GCA_013152135.1. GTDB lineage: Bacteria > Bacteroidota > Ignavibacteria > SZUA-365 > JAADGX01 > JAADGX01. The sequence continues at coordinate 11,981 of JAADGX010000059.1, read as the reverse complement.
CGGGATCAGGACGGCGATGAAGTTGGATCGGGTGTGTATTTTTATAAAGTCATCGTATCATACGGAACCGAGACGACAAAGTCGATCCATAAGCTGAGCGTCCTGCGATGACTATCATTACGTGCCAGGCCCTAAGACAATAAATATGACTGTTTCAACCATGTTTAGCGGATAGCGTGTTTTTCAGCTCTTCGCGTATCTAATCTGGAGACGCGATTTCCTCAGACTGGTTGGGGCAAGCAAAGGAGCATTATCGTGACTATCCGATGCGAGGCGTGTAGATGAACTATTCACCAAGAATAGGTGTTCCTTTATCTGATAATTATTTCTGAGTCTTGGGATGATATGGAATATCAATCCAGGATTTACTTTAGCTGTTTAATATGCAGTTAACCATCTCGATAAAAATGAATTATTTATTGATAACCGTTTCGATTCACAGGAGCTCATTATGAAAATCGGTATTCCAAAGGAAATACACGCTGGGGAAACCAGGGTGGCGGTTATTCCTCAAATGATATCGACGTTTACCAAGAGCCAGCACGAAGTTTTTGTTGAGGCTGGTGCGGGCGCGGGCGCGTCGTTCAGTGACGAGGAATATGAGAAAGGGGGTGCAACCATTATTCCGAATCCGGCGGATCTTTATAACACTGCGGATATTCTTGTCAAGGTCCAACCTCCGGCGATGCATCCCGTAACCAAGACGCATGAAGTTCTAATGATGCGGGAGGGGGCGGTCCTTATCGGGTATCTAGCACCTTCAACCAATAGGGAAGCGATTGAAAAACTGGTGGAAAGAAAAATCATCGCCTTTGCCATGGAGTTCATCCCCCGCATCACCCGTGCGCAGAGTATGGATGCATTAAGTTCGATGGCGACTATTGCGGGCTACAAGGCGGTGTTGATTGCCGCTAATAATTTACCCAAGATATTTCCGCTCCTCATGACTGCGGCCGGATCCATTCCCGCCGCAAACGTGTTGGTGCTTGGCGCCGGTGTAGCGGGTTTGCAAGCTATCGCAACCGCGAAACGACTGGGAGCCAAAGTCCAGGCGTTCGATCCCCGGCCTGCCGTGAAAGAACAGGTGGAAAGCCTGGGAGCGAAATTCGTTGAAATGGAGCAACTCGAAGACGTCGAAACAGAAGGCGGGTATGCGAAAGAGCAGAGCGATGAATTTCTCAGGCGCGAGCAGCAAGTCATCGGGGAGCGTCTGCCGCGGATGGACGTGGTCATAACAACGGCGCAGATTTTCGGGAAACGAGCCCCGATCCTCATCACGGAGGATATGGTTCAGCTAATGCCAAAAGGTTCCATTATCATCGATCTAGCGGCAGAGCAAGGGGGGAATTGCGAGTTGACGGAGGCGGGGAAGATGACCGAGAAATACGGTGTCCGGATTTACGGCGCGGTTAATCTGCCAGCGCAGGTTCCTGTTCACGCCAGCCAGATGTATTCCAAGAATGTTACCAATCTGTTCAAGCATCTGTACCAGGCCGAGGATGGTGCGCTTGATTTCGAAGATGAAATCACAAAAGGCGCCTGCATCACACGAAACGGTGAAATCGTAAATGAAATTGTGAAAAACATCATACAAACCGGAGGTAGCCAATAATGGGAGAAGTTCTGGTTTCCTTGTACGTATTTGTCCTGGCAATCTTTGTCGGGTTCGAGGTGATAACGAAAGTACCTCCCTTGCTTCATACTCCCCTCATGTCGGGCTCCAACGCGATTTCGGGTATTACTATTGTTGGTTCACTGATCGCGGCCGGAGCGGAGCATTCGGGCTTGAGCACGTGGCTTGGATTAGTCGCCGTGATTTTCGCAACGATTAACGTTGTTGGGGGATTCCTGGTAACCGATCGCATGCTGGAAATGTTCAAGAAAAAAGACAAAGACGGGGAGTAGCACGGTATGGAAACGTTAACCTATTTGATATATCTGCTGTCTGCAGTTCTGTTCATCCTGGGACTGAAACAGCTTAGTTCACCTAAAACGGCTCGGCGTGGCAATATGCTCGCTATGCTGGGCATGTTGTTGGCAATCGCGATGACACTGCTCGACAAGCAGATTCTTGATTATACGTACATCATTATTGGGCTCGTCGTCGGTTCGGGGATTGGGCTCATCGCAGCCCGCGTCGTCCAGATGACCGCGATGCCCCAGATGGTGGCGCTGTTCAACGGCTTCGGCGGCGGCGCATCCACGCTCGTTGCGTATTCGGAATATCTTTCCCGGCTTCAAGATCCTGCCCTGGGTTTTGAGTTGAATGTCACGATTACCATAGTTCTTAGTGTTCTTATTGGGACGGTGACATTTACCGGAAGTCTTATCGCGTTCGCTAAGTTGCAAGGTCTCATGAAAGGCGCACCCATTGTTTTCCCCGGGCAGCAATTTCTGAACGCCGTGCTTATCGTAGCCGTTATCGTTCTTGGTGTGATGTTGGCCATGGACCCCAGCCTGGAGATGTTTCTGTTGGTCATTCTCATCTTATCGGCAATCATCGGTGTCACTTCCGTCATTCCTATCGGGGGTGCCGATATGCCGGTTGTCATCTCCTTGCTGAACTCGTACTCCGGATTGGCTGCCGCCATGACGGGATTCGTGATTTCCAACAACGTTCTCATCGTAAGCGGCGCGCTCGTTGGCGCTTCCGGCCTTATTCTTACGAATATCATGTGTAAAGCAATGAACAGGTCGTTGTTCAGTGTATTATTCGGCGCGGTGGGAACCGACGACAGCACCGGTACCGGTGGAGAGGAACAGCGCACGGTAACACGTTACACCGCCGAGGATGCCGTTGTCATGTTCGGGAACGCTCAGTCGATCATCATCATCCCGGGATACGGACTGGCCGTAGCTCAGGCGCAACACGTCTTGCAGGAGATGGCCGAGATACTGAGGAAGCAGGGAAAGACCGTTCGATATGCCATCCACCCGGTAGCAGGGCGAATGCCCGGCCATATGAACGTGCTCCTGGCTGAGGCAAATGTTGATTACGACCTGCTCTACGAGATGGACGATATCAACGATGATTTCCAGGATACGGATATTGCTTTTATTGTCGGGGCCAATGACGTTGTTAACCCGGCCGCGCGGTACAAGAAGAACAGTCCATTGTACGGCATGCCTATTCTGAATGCCGATCAGGCGAAAACCGTGATGATCGTTAAGAGAAGCCTCGGTGCCGGATTCGCTGGAGAAGCCAATGAGCTGTTCTTCGACGAGAAGACGATGATGCTTTTCGGCGACGCAAAGAAAATGATCACGGATATTGTCCGCGTGTTGAAGGAAAGCTGATTTCGCGTGTACTTATTACGATGCAAAGAGCTCTCTGCCGGGCGGAGAGCTCTTTTGTCATTTTTTCGCGGAAGATGATGGATTTCGAATTCGTGTAATGCCTTTTATATATATGTGTTGAATCTTTAGCATGGATTTCGTATTTAATTGGTATGTCTTGTCGTCCTGCCGATAAGAAAGCAGCATCAAAATCATACCCAGACTACTATTGAAGAATCTTTTATCTCAATCCATTTATTCGTGGAGTAGTACCATGAGAGTCCTGGTTACAGTGTGCCTCCTTGTCCTTTTTTCCAGCTATCCGGTCTTGGCCCAAGCCCCGGTTTCCTACAACGATGTTGGGGTTATCATAAA
>JAADGX010000059.1:0-8320 GCA_013152135.1 Chlorobiota bacterium | reverse complement strand
GAATTCAGTCGCTATTGGGATGTATTTCGTTCAGAAGCGAAACATCCCGGCCCGAAATGTTATTCATGTCCAGGTTCCCGCCAAAGAGCGCATTAACGATACGGAGTTCGAAGATTTAAGAGCTCAGATTGAGAATTACCTTATCAGGACGAACTTGAAAGATTCATTGAATTACCTGGTAACTACGAAAGGAGTGCCTCTGGGAGTGAACAGGGGAGACTTGGGCAAGACTTCGTCCAAGAGCGCTTCCGTGGATAGTGAGCTTATGTTGATCCTCGATACGTTTCGCGTTCAGATCGGACAAGCGACGTTGATCGTACCGGGTGGGCAGATTCGGGCTCATCCGTATTTCAGCCGGAATGAAAGGTTCAACCGGAATAGGTTCCATATGTACCTGGTGACCCGGCTGACTGGATTAACCAAGGAAAATGTGTTCAGTTACATCGACCGAAGCGGCCCGTTCACGCTCGTGGATAAAGCGAAGGCGAAATTCATTCTCGACATGGACCCTCGCCGTTCTGGTGGCGGGTACGCGAGGTACAATAACAACCTCTCCGCTGCCGCGACGGTCTTGAAAAGCAAAGGATGGAACGTGGTACTGAACACCGATTCTGTCTTTGTTACGAAACAGACCGATGTCCTGGGGTACGCAAGTTGGGGTTCGAACGATCACTACGACCATCTTTACACCGAGAAAGCCCGCCCGAAAAATACATGGCTTTCCGGTTCGATTGCGGAGACATACGTATCGACCTCGGCGCGGAATTTCCAACCCGGCAAGGAAGCTGGCCAATCCCGTATTGCGGATCTCCTCGTGGAAGGATGTACCGGCGCGAGCGGATACGTGTTCGAACCGTTCACGGTGGCATTGGCATGGGTGCAAATACTTTTCGATCGCTATACATCAGGGTATAATCTTGCGGAAAGCTATTACATGTCCATGCCCACCATGTCCTGGATGGCCGTCGTCGTGGGGGACCCGAAGACGTCGATCATAACGTCGTACCCGCCATTGCCTTCGCCGAGTATCATGGCGATAAACGACGTATGCGTGAACGATCCCGTCATTCTTCGTTCGCAGAATACCCAGCCCGGAAATTTTTTCTGGTACAATGCGGACTCCGCTACGGTAAAAGCCGCGGGCCCGCCGTACGATCACCGTCATCCGAATTTCATCGGTGAAGGCGCGTGGATTACTCTCAAAACGGACGTCCCCGGGGATTTTACGTACTCCTTCGCCAATGAAAATATTACCGGTATCGGGTTTGCCGAGGTTTCGTTCCAGGTGAAATCGCCGCTGAATGCCGGGTTCACTGTTTCTGCCGATACCGTGTACCTGAATGAATCAGGTCTCGTCCAGTTCTCGGATACGACATTCGGAGCAACTTCATGGAATTGGTCATTTGGAGATGGGACTGGAACTGCAAGTCAAAAGTCACCGGTATATACTTACTCCAACCCTGGCACATACACGGTTCAACTCGAAGTTTCAAACGGTGCCTGCACAACAACGGTCACGCGGATGATCGTTGTGCTTGCATCCAGGCCGACGCTGACGTTTACACCCGGGAATGTGTTCTTCGGGAACGTTGCGGTTTCAAATAAGGCACAGAAGATGGTAAATGTACGGAACATCAGTGGTGGAGACCTGACCATCACGAGCGCGTCCTTTACGGGCAAAGGAGCAGGAGCATTCGGGCTTCCTTCAGTGGCATTTCCGGTAACACTGGGTGCAAGTGAAAGCGTGGACTGGAATATCACGTTTGCCCCACCGGATACGGGGGAGTACAGAGCGACGCTGGAAATTTCCATCGATATCACGCAGACTGCCGTTTCGGTGGACCTTTTTGGTCGGGGAGTAAAAAATCCCTCAGGAATTGACGAGGTTTATACGGCCCCTGACGAATTTCACCTTGAACAGAATTTCCCGAATCCTTTCCAAAGCGCAACGCGGATATCTTACGAGCTTTATAGGGAAGGAATGGTTTCAGTCGAGATATACGATGTATTTGGCAGGAAAGTCATGGCGATACTGGGCAAGTATCAAAAACCGGGAACGTACACTATCGTTTTCGATGCAAGCCATCTTTCCGCGGGTGTCTACCTGTACAAGTTGCAGGTGAATCACCGGGCGCAGTGGAAAAAAATGACGATTACGCGATAGCGGTGATCCGCGGATCATGTATCATGAGTCGCGTATGAGAATTGGCTGCCCAACTAACAGTACCTTTCAACCTGATCGATAAATGAAACGGAATGACAGCATGAACGAGAAGACAAAACGTATTGTGGTATTAGCGGGAATTGTAATTGTAACGTCGTTGGTAGTACTCATGAACCCTTTTCAATTGGAGAGCCAGTATCCGGCGCCGGGGGAGCAGTACATTGATCATAATTCCATCCGGGTTATTCCCAATGTCCTGGTGGTGAAATTAAAACCGGGATATCGGTCCGGAGTGACCGCAACAAGGATGAACATCGCCAGCGTGGACGCTGTTCTGGAGGACATCGACGCATACCGGATCGTACCGCTGCTCTCTCGGAAGACGTTGACCAAACGAACGCTGCAAGCCGCGGAATCCGAAGTTGCCCGCATTTTCAAGGTGTATTACGCAGCCGGGAAAAACCCGCGCGAGCTTGCTCGTCTAATCGAGAACGACCCGGCCGTCGAGTACGCGGAACCGGATTACATTTTTCCTCTCAATCACACGCCGAATGATCCGCGATTGTTACAACAGGATTTCGTCAAGCTGCTAAAAATGACCGAGGCGTGGGATGTCACGACCGGGGATTCAACGATCATTATCGGCGATGTCGATACCGGGATTGATTACAACCATGAGGATCTGAGAAACGTCATCTGGATTAATCCCGGGGAATGGGGGACATCAGGAGAGTTGAGCAACAACGGGAAAGATGACGATGGTAACGGTAAAGTGGATGATTATCGCGGGTGGGATTTTGTCGGTAATGGAAGCGCGCAGGCGCCGAGACCCGATAACAATCCATATGACAACATCATCGGACACGGTACGGGAACCGCGGGGTGCGCGGCAGCGGAGACCAACAACGGCAAAGGCATTGCGAGTCCGGCGTACAAGGCTCGGATTCTACCCGTCAAAGTTGCTCCCGACCGCAGCGCGGGAATTGCGTCCGCGCTCGAGGGAATTACATACGCAGCGGAGATGGGTTGCAAAGTGATTAATTGCAGTTTTGGTGGCACCGGCCAACCCGCCGATTTCCTGAGAGCATATCAGGACGTCATCAACTTCGCGTATTCCAAAGGCGCCTTGGTGGTGGCTTCTTCCGGGAATAAACCAATTGACAACGATCTGATTCCGCACTATCCGTCATCGTTGAACCATGTCCTGGCCGTCGGATCAACCGAGCAGAACGGCGCCGCTTCGTCGTGGAGTACGTATGGAACGACCATTCACGTGTACACGGTTGGTCGCAGGGTGATGACGACCCGCAAGGGCGGGGGGTACGGCAGGGCTGACGGGACTTCGTTTTCCGCACCCCTGACATCCGGTGTCGCGGCCCTCGTGTTCAGTGTCCATCCCGACTGGACGCCGGACCAGGTGGCGAAGCAGATTCGTGTAACGGCGGATCCGTTCAAGAATCCCCCTGATCCCAAGAGATTCGCTCGCGTGAATGCATTTCGCGCAGTGTCCGAAAACCAGACATTGTCGGATATTCCCGGTATACGTTTAAAGAACTTCATCGTGTCCGGCCCTTCAGGAAACATGCTGACGGAGCCGGGCCAGAAGGCGCAGGTCACCGTGTACCTCGAAAACGTTCTAGCGCCGACATCCGCAGCAGCTACGGGGACGCTGGAATTCGAGAACAATGATCTGACACCCTCCGTCACTTCGTTCCAGATCGGCGAGATCAAGACGATGGAAACGAAGTCGTTCAAATTCGACGTGACGTTGGCGCAGAAACCCTCGACCTCGGAAGGTAACATACCGGTTCGTATCAAGATTACGGATGGTTCGTACATCGATTACGTGATGGGTCGCGTCAAGGTGTACCTGGCAAAAGCCTGGCATACCACGCTTGGAATGAATATCCAATCCTTTACGTCTATCGATGCGGTCAATGATAAGGTCGTTTGGGCCGTGGCCCACTACGTTATCAACAACCAGCGGGCTGATCTGTGCGTACGCACGGGTAACGGCGGCACGAACTGGGCCTTTTCTCATGGTCAGGGATTTCCGATCGGACGTGGTGCATACTGCGTAGCGGGTGTCAACGTGAATACAGCGTTCGTTGGTACAGGTCCACAAGACGGCGAGGCGGGAATATATTTTACTACGAACGGCGGGATGAAATGGGAAGAAACGCCCGTGGCCAATATTACCGGTTTTGTCAATTGGATACATATGTGGGACGCGAAGAACGGCATCTTCCAGGGCGATCCGAAGAACGGAATTTGGGGTATTGCCACAACGCGAGATGGTGGTTGGACGTGGTATCCAATTTCCAATTCTGTTTCAGCGGCCCCTGGGGAAGCGGGATGGAACAACTGCTATGACCAGGTGGCCAATACGATGTGGTTCGGCACGAACAGCAGCAAGATCTACAAATCCACGGACAGGGGAGAGTCGTGGCGGGCGATTTCCACACCGGGGAAAAACGTGGTGGATATTTCTTTTGCAAATGAAAACGTCGGCGTCATCCGGTTTGGAAACGTACAGAACTTCGGTGGCCAAAACGGCCTCGCGGTGACAAGTGATGGCGGTGAAACATGGCAGGCGATCACAACACTGACTCTTCCCAGCTCGGCACGTGCGTTGATGGAACGTGGTGGAATACGGCTTTGGGTATTGATGAACAACGACGCGTATGTATCCACCGACCTGGGCAAATCGTGGTCGGTCGATCCATCCCCGTCCGCTTTCGGCCCTATTACAACAGCCGATATGCACGTCGGATCGCAAACAACGACGGTCTTTGCGGCAGGAAAGAACATCTACAAATTCGTTTCTCCCGCGCAGACAACCGTTGCCGTTGACGGCAAAAACGAACCGTCTGCAGTAACTCTCTCCCAGAGCTGGCCGAATCCCGCATCAGGTGCCGCCGCTCATAACCTTACAATCGAGTTCTCTATACGGGAGGCCAATGACGTTAATCTCAGCTTGTATTCGATTGACGGAAAGCTGTTGCGGCAGCTAATCCAGGCGCGTCTTGCGGCAGGACATCACGCGACACGCCTTGATACGCGTTCACTGAAGTCCGGTGTCTATCTTTACGTCTTGCGCGCAGGAAATGATCGTATCGTGCGAAAAATGGTGATCACGCGTTAGGTTCCACGACGATATATAAAAAAAATGACTGACAGTGACTATCGATTGCAACTGTAGATATCAGCTATGAAGGTACTGGTCAGCGGTTCAACGGGGTTGATAGGCTCCGCGTTGGTTTCACTCCTGCGCTCGAAGGGATATGAGGTCATTCGGCTGGTCAGGGAAAAAAGTCTCCCCGACGAGAACGCTACGTATTGGGATATTCCATCGGGGCATATCGAAACGAAAGAGCTCGAAGGCATGGATGCGGTTGTTCACCTCACTGGCGCGAATTTAAGTGCGGGGCGGTGGACGGAAAAGCGGAAAGCGGCGTTCCACGAAAGCCGGGTGAGAGCCACGCGCGTGCTCAGTGATGCGCTCGCCGGGTTGGAGCGGCCACCTGGAGTTTTTATCAGCGCCTCGGCCATTGGATATTACGGGAACAGGGGAAGCGAAAAGCTCAGCGAGGATAGCCCGAGTGGAACGGGTTTTCTTGCGGAGTTGTGCAGGCAGTGGGAGGATGCAACGAACCCCGCAAAAGCAAAAGGGATCCGCGTCGTCACGGCGAGAATCGGTGTGGTGCTCTCACCACGTGGAGGCGCTCTTAAGAAATTGCTTCCGTTTTTCAGACTGGGACTGGGAGGAAAGATGGGTGGCGGCGCTCAGTACATGAGCTGGATCAGTATCCACGATCTGGTGCGCGCGTTCCAGTATTGCCTTTCACACGAAGACTTGTGCGGACTGGTCAATTTCGTCGCTCCGAATCCGGTCACGAACGCCGAATTCACAAGGGCATTGGCGACAGCGTGCAGGCGACCGGCCTTATTGCCTGTTCCGGGATGGGTACTGAAACTCATGTTCGGTGAAATGGCGGAAGAGACCATCCTTTCCAGCGCGAGGGTCCTGCCTGAAAAGCTTCGTGCGTCCGGCTTCGACTTTCATTTTCCCGAGCTTCAAAAAGCGCTTCGGCACCTGTTGAATTGAAATCGTAACGTTTTTCCCGATACAAAGCACAACGCCGGAGCAGTAATGCCCCGGCGTTGCAGAGTAAATAGTTCTAGGTGGGATTACTTTAGCAATGTCATCGTTCGAACCGCGCTCTTGTTTCCCGCCGTGAGCTTGTAGATGTACAGGCCGGACTTCAAGTTGGTTGCGTTGAACTTGACGGTATGCGTTCCAGCGTTGATAACGCCATCGAGAAGGACCGCAATCTCTTTCCCCAGCAAATTGTATACTTTCAATGTTGCGCGGGTTGAGTGCGAGACGGAAAACCGGATGGTCGTTACCGGGTTGAACGGATTGGGGTAATTCTGCTCGAGCGCAAAGGACAAGGGTGCGCCTGATCCTGGTACATTCGTAATTCCCCGCTTTACGATCACCAGTGTCCACTGCTCGTTAGAGCGGGTAGTGAACAATCCGTCGGTCGCGTTCGCGTGCCAGAGCACTTCAGCTTCGGCTGAACTCGAAAGGCCGGTCGCCTTCGTGATGAGGTCCATCAACTGGCTTCCGCTCAAAGTCAGCTTTGCTTCCGACGAACTGGCGTTCGAAGCCAGGTTGAGGAACGGCGAGCCGAAGGGTGTACTGAATACGACTTCGTACCGGACATCGTCGCTCAGTATCTGCCCGCCCACGCTGATGTTGGTAAATGGATCGGGCGGTGATTTTTTCTCCCATGTAAGATCAAATTGCTGTGCAGCATAGTCGATGAAAACCGTGTCCTTATCCGGCGGATCGAGCAGGCTGAACGCGTAGGGGGCATGTTCGGCGATGATGTATTGCCCCGTCGTTCCGCGCACGGCGGGATCACTGCTTTTGTAAGCAATGATTTCCTGGTCGGTGCGAACCATCGTGGAAATAAGGAAAAATGTCACCGTTCCCTTGATGAAATGATTCCCCGCAAAGATGTTGGCCGAACCGAGCCCGCGATCGGTGTATTCGCCCGGATAGCGCGCGGAAAACTTGGTCATGACTTCTTCGTCCGCGTTGACATTGTCGTACTGGTCACGCGGGGTCACCCGTATTTCGTATTTCCGCAAAACGTAAACGGTCTTGGGAGCGAGGTGCGGGATCACTTCTACGAAGAAATTCTGAACCGCGCCCGCGATGAAGGTCATCGGTTCGGACACGTTTTTGCCACTGGGTGCACCTGGCACTGCCTCGATGGTAATCATCGTGTCTGCCTTCGTCGAGGTGAAATAAATCTTGGTCACGCCGTCCACGAACACGTCCCGGGGCAGAATCCACGTGTCAGGACCAGTACTGGTAAGAAGATTGTGGTCGATATCAAAAATCTTTGTCACGGTTTTAGGGTTGTTGTCGTTCTCCGCAGTCGAACCCTTTACGGTCAGGGTGATATCCGTTCCCACCGTATTCCAACCGCGGATAATATTGCTGTTCTTGTCTCTGGCGGTCAGTGTCAGTTCAACTTCTTCACCGACAACCTTGGTGATAACCATCGTCTGCGTGTCGAAACTGATCCCTCCCCCGGTAGCGAATACCAGAATTGGGGATAGCGCGAACAACACTGCGATGCATATCCCGGTCAACGTCTTAACAGTATTCATGCTTCCTCCATGCTGTTTCCGGAATTATCTTGAAATAAAAGTAAATTTTCTTGAGGAGAGAGCGTATTGCGTAGATGAATTATTTTCCTACGCATGAAACATCCTGCTAGGTGAATATAATGTATTGATTTAGCGAACGCAAGGGGTGGCATTGATATTGCAGGGGATCGGCGATTTTCCCAGTTTTATGGCTTGTGGTTTCAATTGCCTGTCATGTTTGGTAAATTCAGTTGACTTAATACCGGCGTCATGCAAACAGATCAGCCGACATATTCATCTCCTGATGGCGACGGAGCTATACTGAAACAAGTAAAGCTTCCGCCAAGGTATATCCCGGACGACGTAATTGGCCAGGGGACCGACAAGGTTGTACTCCGTGCTCGCGACACAGAGCTGGATAAACCGGTGGCGATCAAGCTGTTCCGGGAAGCCGGGGAGGATGCTTTTCACAGGGCCCGAATGGAATTC
>JAADGX010000327.1 GCA_013152135.1 Chlorobiota bacterium | reverse complement strand
CCGTTGCCCATGATGATCGCACCACCCCGGCGGTGCAACTCTCCCAACGCGTCGTCGACGTACAAACGCGTGAGACCGACTTCGGAGACGAGAAGATCGGACGCGTCGCGGGAGCCGAGGAATATTTCCTTCAGCACTACTGCCAGCAATTTCGCCGAGGCCCGGTCCGGCTTCGTGTTCAGTGTGGCCAGGCATATCACCGCCCACAGATTCCGTATCGCTTCATCCGATTGCCCAAGACCCGTAAGCCAGTGTTCAGCGGTTTCATCATCGAGAGCTTCCAGTTTGCTTCCCTCCAGCGTTTGCAACGCTGCTCCTACCCGCAACGCCCGGAGCCGATCCGTCAGCGGAAGCGCGCGAAAGCCGAGAATGCCTCGAACCATGCCGGATTTGCCTCCCCCGGTTCGCAGCTTCAATTCCGCGCGTGTACCATTTGCATGCCGGAACGGAATGCGCAGGGGCGAAACACGCCGCAGCTTTTTATCCGCGCCGATGTCCTTCAAGAAGCCAAGGAACGCGCCATAACACCCCATGACCAGGTGCTGGCCGTTGTCGATCTCCATACCGGTCTTCGGGTCGGTGAACGAGTACGCTCTCCCACCGCCGTGTTTTCTTTCCTCGACCAACGTAACCTTGTACCCGTTCCGCGCAAGTTCCAGCGCGGCGGCAAGGCCGGCTACTCCCGAGCCCACAACCAGGCAATCACGCATCGGCGACCTCCACACGTGGCGCCGGACTGAACCATTCGCTCAAGGCCAACCAGATTTTCTTCGGTGTCGAAATGGTGATCTTCTCTGTAAAGACGTCGTAATTCTTCTTCTCGATGCGTTCCAGGATGTGAAAATATATCCTGTCCATGATACGCGCCGCCAGGAACGAAGCCCGGTCTTCCAGGGCGAGGGATCGTCGCGCGCGCAGGTAGTAGTCTCGCGCCCGGTTGCACTCGAACTGCATCAGGCGCCGGAAACTCTCGTTGTACTCGCACCGGAGCAACTCCTCCTCCGAGTATCCGAAAGCCGCGAAATCTTCACGCGGGATATAAATCCGCCCCTGCTCGGCGTCGTGCTTCACGTCGCGAACGATGTTCGTCAACTGCAAGGCGATGCCGAGATCGATGGCGTATTGCCGGGCGCTCTCCTTTCGATACCCGAAGATCTCGCTGCACATCAAGCCCACGGTGGAAGCGACCTTGTAACAATATTCCTTCAACTCGTCGAACGTATCGTACCGTGAATTGCGCAGATCCATCTCCATGCCCCGGATGAGCTCAAAAAAGTGCTCGACGGGGATACGGAAGCGCCGGGCGATGACCATCAACCGGTTGAGCAACGCGAACTCCGAGTCGCCCCGCGTGGCACGTGTCAACTCCTCCAGCCAGCGCTTCAACCGCGCATGCTTGACGCTGGGGTCGTCACCTTCATCCACGATGTCGTCGGTCCGCCGGCAAAAAGCATAGACCGTATGGATGGCATCCCTCTTCTGTGAAGAGAGGAATCGAAACGAGTAATAAAAATTCGTTCGGCTGGTACGCGTGATCCGTTTTGCGGATTCTCCATCCCGCGTGTTCACGGGCAACAAGGCGCGGGAAAATACCGCGGCTCCGTCTTTCCAACCAAGACGCGGTCGTTCCGCGAGCAGTCGTTCCCGGAGTTCCTCGCTCGCCTTTAAAATCCGCATACCGCCGTGCCACGTGGCCCGTATCTCCAATCGTAGTCGGAACGGCAAGGCGGAGAACAACGGCGTCGCGCGCTGGAAGAACTCTTTTGTCCGATCGATTTCAAATTGCAGAAGGCGTCGTACGTCGGCGGGATCACCGGTAACGCGCGAACCGTCCAGCGCGCAATGAAATTTGCGCAGGTCTTCGTCCGGCAGATACACTCTGCCCTTTTCCGCATCGACGGAAATGTCCTGCAAGAAATTCGCCAGTTGCAATCCCGTGCACAGGTCGTCGGAAGCCTTGCGGGCGTCTTCGTTATCAACACCGAATATCAGGAGCAGGATCCTTCCAACGGGATTGGCGGACTTGCGGCAATATTCCAGCAGGTCGGAAAACGTTTCGTACCGCTTGACGTGCACGTCCTGGCTGAATGCGTCGAGGAGGTCGTGAAAAAGGGAAGTCGGTATTCCGAAAGTGTGCGCGGTGTCCACAACGGCGGCCATGCGGGGAGCAGGTTCACCCGCCATAGCTCGATCCAAATCGGAGCGTATCGCACGAAGCTCGCGCAGGCGTTCTTCCGGCGCGCGCTTTCCTTCGTCCGCAACATCGTCCGCCGCCCGGGCAAAAGCGTATACCGCGGCCACGTGATGCCGGAGCCTGGCTGGCACCAGCAACGACGCCACTGGAAAGTTTTCATAATGACCACGCGCGATCTTCAGGCAGCGGCGGTAATCACGATCGATATTCTCGTTGCTGTGAAACACACTCACATATTATGCGACTATTATGACGGAGCAATATCTTCTCGTTGATATTCCGAGAACTTTACGGATTTAAAATAGAACAGAATTCTTCTCTTTGCAAAAATTTATGGCGGTCATTATACATTTCATGACGAAACATGCACGCATCTCAAGTTATACTTCAAGCAAAGCACAAGGATTATCCGTTTCCTCATCGAAAAACATGCCTCCTCGAGTTACATTGAAAAACAGCTTCTTCCGCGTAATAATTCCTCGCAGCGTCAATTTCATTTACGGAAAATCCCTTATATTCTTTACCTGAACGCGCTCTGATCCTCGGAGTAACAGGCCACGATTCAAAATGATGATTCTGCGATTTTTTAAAACTGTTGCTCCGGAACCCGTTTCAAAAGGGCGCTTCATCGCGGTCACCAGTGATATTTGAACACATGCTGCTATAATGATAGAACTCAAACGATCGAGACGGCTCAAGAAAGAACTTTCTTTACTTCACGTCTATGCCATAGCAACCGGCACGACATTGAGCGCGGGGCTGTTTTTGTTGCCCGGCCTGGCGGCGGTGGAAGCCGGTCCGGCCATAGTACTCGCGTACGTTCTTGCTGCCGTGCCCCTCATCCCCGCCATGCTGAGCATCGTGGAACTCGCCACGGCCATGCCCCGCGCTGGCGGTGTCTATTACTTCCTCGATCGCGCCCTCGGCCCCATGGTGGGAACCATCGGCGGAATGGGAACCTGGCTGGCACTGGTGCTCAAGGTCGCTTTCGCATTGATCGGAATGGGCGCGTACATCTCCCTGTTCGTGTCCGGCGTTTCCATCACCCCTGTTGCAATCGGGCTGGCCATCGCGCTCGGGATATTGAACATTTACAGCGCCAAGAAGACCGGGCGATTCCAGCTGGTCCTCGTCATATTCATTCTCGGCGTTTTGGCGTGGTTCATCTTCAACGGCCTCCAGGAAATCAATCCCGCGCACTTCACCGGTTTTCTCGACCCCGGCGCTTCCGCCATCCTCAGTACCGCGGGCCTCGTGTACATCAGCTACGTCGGCGTCACGAAAATCGCCAGTCTTTCCGAAGAAATTGAAAATCCCGAACGAAACATTCCCCTCGGCGTCTTTCTCGCCCTCGCCACCGCCCTGGCCATCTACGGTATTGGAACCGTCATCATGGTTGGAGTTCTGCCCATGGAAGTTCTCCAAGGTGATCTGACGCCCGTTGCGACCGCCGCCAAGGCCATACTCGGCGAACCCGGTTTTATCCTCGTTTCCATTGCCGCGCTGGTGGCGTTTGTGTCCGTGGCGAACGCCGGAATCATGAGCGCGTCGCGCTATCCGCTGGCCATGAGCAGGGATCATATCCTTCCCAGGCACTTCCACCGCCTGGGGAAACACGGGACACCGGTCTTTTCCATCCTGTTCACATCGGGCACCATCATCGCCATCCTCGTGCTCCTGGATCCCACCGGAATCGCCAAGCTGGCCAGCGCTTTTCAACTGCTCGTCTTCGCTCTCGTCTGCCTGGCAGTCATCGTCATGCGCGAGAGTCGCATAGAGTCTTACGATCCCGGCTTCCGTTCACCGTTCTATCCGTGGACCCAGATCCTCGGTATCATCGCTCCATTAATTCTCATCGCCGAGATGGGAAAGCTTTCCATCGCGTTCAGCGCAGGAATTCTCCTGGCCGGAGCGGCCTGGTACTGGTACTACGCCAGGGGCAGCGTCATGCGTAACGGCGCCATATACCACATCTTCGAGCGCCTCGGGCAACTGCGATACAGCGGATTGGATCGCGAACTTCGCGGTATTCTCAAGGAAAAAGGCTTGCGGGAAGACGATCCATACGATGAAATCGTCGCCAGGAGTTACGTTATCGACCTCGATGAACCGACCGAGTTCGAAGACGTAGTGGAACTGGCCTCGGAGTGGTTCACCCAGTTCGTCTCTTATAACGCAGAGGAACTCAAGACACAATTCCTCGAGGGCACACGCATCGGTGTGACACCGGTTACTCACGGCATCGCTCTCCCGCACCTTCGCATCGAGGGTCTCGAGCAATCGGAAATGATCCTGGTGCGCTGCCGACCCGGCATCCACATCGTGTACAACAACCCCCTTACACCGGGTGACGAGGACGAAGCCGAAGTCAAAGCGGTATTCTTCCTGATCAGTCCCGAAGAGAACCCGACGTTGCACTTGCGGATCCTGGCGCAGATTGCGGGCCGCGTGGACGACGAAAACTTCATGCAGGAATGGGAACAAGCTGCGACCGACCAGGAGCTGAAAGAAGTGCTGTTGCACGACGAGCGTTTCCTGTCGCTGTTCATCCAGAGAGGCACGGAATCCGAGTCCCTGATCGGGAAACCCCTGCGTGAGCTCCAGATTCCGGACACCTGCCTCATCGCTCTTCTCCGCCGGAGCGGACAGACTATCGTCCCGAAAGGGGATACCGTATTCCAGGAAGGGGACAAGCTTACGATCATCGGCGACCTCAAAGGCATGAGCGAGATGAAAAAACGATACGGCGGCGGATAACATTTAAAGACCGTACCACTTTCAAATAGAGCTGCACATGATCAGTCGTCGCACGAAAACTCGACGCCGGGAGCCACGCGCGGTGGGCGCAAATCGACCCGGCCAGGTACATCACTACCGCCGGCCGGCCGAGCTTCCGTTCACCCGCGAGCAACGAGAGCGCACGACCATTCTTTTCGGAGGACTGACCACCGCACACGAGTACCTGATCGCCGCAGCCTGGCGCGGCCTTGGATACAACTGCGAACCCCTGCCCCTCCCTGACGTCGAAGCGTACCAGATCGGAAGGGAATTCAGCGACAACGGCCAGTGCAATCCCACCTACTTCACCGTGGGCAACCTGGTCAAATATCTCCGTCGGCTCGAGTCCTCGGGCATGAGCAAGGCGGACATTCTCGATCGCTACGTCTTTCTTACCGCGGGAGCGTGCGGACCGTGCCGGTTCGGCATGTACGAAGCCACGTTCCGCCTTGCCCTGCGCAACTCCGGTTTCGATGGATTCCGCGTCCTGCTCTTCCAGCAACTCAACGGGCTCGACCAGTCCGACGGTGAGACGGGCCTGGACATGAACTACGATTTTTTCCTCGGCCTCATCAACGCGCTGAATATCGGTGACGCGGTGAACGAACTCGTCTGGCAGGTTCGCCCCTACGAAGTGGAACCGGGCGCCACCGACCGGGTACGGGACGAAGCGCTGCGCTTCCTGCACGACCTGCTGAAAAACCAGCCTGCCATCGAACAGGCCCCGCGCTGGAAGAATCTCCTGGACGGCACGCGGTTCGAGAAAAAAGCGCAGTATCTCGTCAAGACCTGGCGCCAATTGTCACGCCGCGACCTGACGGAGGCCATGCAGCACGTGCGTTCCCTTTTCGACACGGTGGCTATCGATCGATTCCGCGTCAAACCGGTCGTGAAGATCACGGGCGAATTCTGGGCCCAGATCACGGAAGGAGACGGAAATTTCAACATGTTCCGTTTTCTCGAAGATGAGGGCGCGGAAATCATGGTGGAACCGATCGGCACGTGGCTGCTCTACCTCATCGCACAACACAAGCAGTTCCTGCGCGACCGGCGCGGCCTTCCCGATGACGGAAAGCGCCTCTCACCCTGGCGTATTGATCGCCGGGCGACCCTGTATCTTCGCTACCTCCGGCGGATGACCGTGATGAACCTGACGGAACGCGTTTTCATCCGCGAATACACGCGACTCCAGGACGCGCTCAGTCCCACACTGCACCGGCTGATCGACCAGGAGGAATTGCAACGCCTCGGAAGTCCGTACTTCAACACCCGCGCGGAAGGTGGTGAAGGACACCTCGAGATCGCCAAGAATATCTATTACCACATCCACGGCCTCAGCCACATGGTGCTCAGTGTCAAACCGTTCGGCTGCATGCCCAGCACCCAGTCCGACGGCGCCCAGGCCGCGGTCACCGAGCATCACCGCGACCTGATCTACCTGCCCATCGAGACCTCCGGCGAGGGGGAAATCAACGCGCACAGCCGCGTGCAGATGGTACTGAACAGCGCCCGCCACAAGGCGCGGGAGGAATTCGACCGCGCCCTGGCCTCGACCGGAAGAACGCTGGATGAAATGCGAGCGTTCGTGGACCGCCACCCCGAACTGAAAAAACCGACCTACTCCGTCCCGAAAAAAGACGACGTCGTCGGCTCCGCTGCGAATTTCATCCTTCACGTTGCCGAGATGATGAAGAGGTAGAAGCGAAATATTTCTCGCTTCGTATCGCTATAAAGGTTGCGAAATCGCTTCCGCTTACCTCTTCTCCCGCGGATGAATCCGTGGGTTATGCTTTTCGTTGCACCACCTCATAGCCAAAGCAAATCCCGGAGCCAAGTTCCGAATTATTAATTCTTCATTCTCCATTCTTCATTATTATGACTTTTACCCCTGCCTTCTTAACTTAAGAGATAGCACGTCCTGAACGGAGCTGGCAGCCACCTTTCATCCCATCGGAAGTTGTTGTTTCATACAACGTATAATCTGTAATAGCAATAGATGAGCAAAACACCATACATCATCGGCCTCGACATAGGCTCCACCACGGTCAAAGGCATCGTGTTCGATACCCGCACCGGCCAAACGGTCTGGCGTGATTACGAGCGGCACGAAACCCGGCAGGGAGAAAAAGTCCTGGAGTTCCTGCGACGCATCGAGGAAAACGTGCCCGGATGCATTGCGGGGCGCGCAGCCGTGTACGTTACCGGCAGCGGCGGAAAAACCATTGCTCCTTTCCTGGGCGCGAAATTCGTGCAGGAAGTCAACGCCGTCTGCCTGGCCGTGGAGAAGCTGCATCCCGAAGCGGGGTCGGTGATCGAACTCGGGGGACAGGACGCCAAGATCATCATCTTCAAGGAAGATCCGGAAACCGGGCGCAAAAACGTCATCCCCAGCATGAACGACAAGTGCGCAGGCGGAACGGGAGCGGTGCTGGATAAGATCAACGCCAAGCTGCGCATTCCGACGGAAGAACTCCGCAACCAGGGTTATGACGGCGTCCGGATCCATCACGTGGCGGGCAAGTGCGGCGTGTTTGCTGAAACCGACATCAACAGCCTCCAGAAACAGGGCGTTCCGACCGATGAGTTGATGGCCAGCCTGTTCGAAGCCATCGTGGGACAAAACCTGTCCGTGCTCACCCGCGGCCACACGCTTCGTCCCGAGGTCCTTCTGCTCGGCGGACCCAACACGTTCATCCGGGGCATGCGGGAAGCGTGGCGGGCCAACATCCCGCGACTGTGGGAGGAACGGAATTTCCCCCTCCCCGAGGGCGTCGATCCCGCTTCGCTGATCAAGACGCCGGATAATTCCCAGTATTTCGGTGCCCTGGGAGCGGTGGAGTTCGGACTGGAGGACGACCTGGAAGGAAGCATATACAAGGGCCGGGAGGAGTTGGAATATTTCGTGCGCGAGGGCCGAAAGAAAACGCGCATCGGGGCACCGCGCGGACTGGTCAATGCGCAGGAAGAACTTGACGCGTTCAAAGAACGGTTCGCCCGCGACCCTTTCGAACCACGACAGTTCGAACCGGACTCCATCGTGGACGCCTTTCTCGGCATCGACGGCGGCTCGACTTCCACGAAGGCCGTCCTGCTCGACCAGGACCGGAACGTACTGGTCAAGGCCTACCAGCTCTCGCTGGGCAACCCGATCGAGGACGCCAAGGATGTCATTCGCCTGCTGGAAGAACAGGTCGTTTCCTCCGGGGCACGGCTGAACATCCTGGGCGTCGGTACCACGGGGTACGCCAAGGACGTGCTCAAGGATGTCCTGGGCGCGGACGCCGCCATCGTCGAAACCGTCGCTCACACCGAATCAGCGCTGCACTACTACGGCAACGTGGACGTCATCTGCGACGTGGGCGGACAGGAC
>JAADGX010000146.1 GCA_013152135.1 Chlorobiota bacterium | reverse complement strand
ACTTGTTCTTCGTGAACACGTTCTTCCAGGTCAGACCGGCGTCGGTGGAGCGAAGAAGCGTCCAGTTGTCCCCTGCGGCAAAGACGGTGTCGCCGTTCCAGTGCACGAAGGCGCAGAGGTCGTCCACGGAATAGCCCGGGTACACCTGCTCCCAGGCCTGGGCGGCGGCAATCGTGGGCAAGAAAAAACACAACAGGTAGAGGATGTATTTCATCATCAAGCTCCTGTTTCTGATCTCGGTGTGTATGGATATCCAGGAATGTCCGATGAACCATTCCTGCTTTTTCCATTTAATCGTTCTCTACGTAAGATCGCTATTCACGGCGTCGGGTATCCGAATCAGGCAAACGCACTTTCTGGATTAACGGGTAATAATCAAAGAGATGAACCTTAATAACACAGTATTTCCTTCTTGAATCCGAGATGAGTTTATGAAAGCCCTTAATGAAATACAAGTATTTCCAACAGATTTTCCTCCATCATTCGAAGATGACCTGAATAATGTCGCGTATCCCGTCACGATTCTTGTCTCGTCGACAAATCCTTTTTTCGCTTGCCTGAATCACATCATCGTGCCTCGGCGTGATTTTTATGACAAAAATGCATAAACTTAATATTGGTACATTGCTGCTATTCCTTCACTACGGATAGTTCATTCGAAATACGCGCCTCATCATACCCGAACCACACCTAAGTTCAACAGGAGACATTTCAATGGCACAGAATCTCAAAGGAAGTCAGACGGAAAAGAATCTCTTACTGGCGTTCGCCGGGGAATCCCAGGCCCGGAACCGCTACACGTTTTTCGCCAGCGCCGCAAAGAAAGAAGGCCTGATCCAGATCTCCCGCATCTTCGAGGAGACGGCGGATCAGGAGAAAGAGCACGCGAAGCGCTTCTTCAAGTTCCTCGAAGGCGGCGATCTTGAAATCAGCGGCGCCTTCCCGGCGGGCATCATCGGTTCCACGCTGGAGAACCTGAAAGCGGCCGCCGCCGGGGAGAACCACGAATGGACTTCGATGTATCCGGAATTCGCGCGCGTGGCTCGCGAAGAAGGTTTCGTCAACGTGGCGAAGACGTTCGAGGCAGTAGCGATAGCCGAGAAGCAGCACGAAAAGCGTTACAAGGACCTGGCGGAGAACCTGGAAGCCGGGCGCGTGTTCCGCCGGGACGGAAAGGTCGTATGGCGTTGCATCAACTGTGGCTACCTCCACGAGGCCGAAGAAGCGCCCAAGGCGTGCCCCGCCTGTCTTCATCCGCAGTCCTATTTCGAATTGCTGGGAGAAAACTGGTAATACGCGACTGTTGCCGGGAGCGGCACATTCGCCGTTCCGGCCGGTTCCAGGTGCGTTCATATCGCCGGGTACGTGGAAAAGACCATCGAGAGCAGCGCGTAACCACCGACGATCTCCCGTCTTGTTCAGAAGCACACGGTCCATATTCTCTCATGAATCAAGGAGGCGTATATGAACGCTGACAATATACTCACTAGAAATATCGCGCGCGGCTTTATCCTCGTGTCGTTTGCCATCCTTACCGCCGTTCTTGTAACGCCGGCCGATGCGCAACCTTCGGACGCCCGCATTAAGAAAGACCTGAAAATCACGAAGGGCAAAACCATTCGGTTTACCTCAAAGGGCTCCAAGCGCTGGGAAGACCTGAAATACGTGTGGGTCCGGGACGCCGAGATCATCCGGCCGGCCAATATCCCTGAATTCCCGGATGTGAAAGTGCTGGTCTGGGGTACCGTCGTGTACGATATCACGCACGGCAAGTACACGTATTCCAAGTTTCGCGTCGGCTATAATTCCTACCTCGGCATTCCCAATCCTACAACGGAAGACGTAAAAGCTTTCCTGGAGAAAAACGGCACCAAGAAACTGGTGGGAAGCTGGAGATACAACAACATCGTTAGCGACGTGAGCTACAAGATCGCCGATGATCCCAAGTGGGAATGGCACACCCCGAAGTCGGTGTCGTTCAACGTGATCGCCACGTACGATATTCTGTCTTCGGTAGCCAAAGCAGTTGAAACCGTTGAGCAGGTGTTCCGGGTCCGGTTGTACGCCGACGAGATCAAGGGACCCTGGCAGAACATGCTGTCCAGTGACAAGGAGAAAAAGGTTCTTTCCACGCGCAACGTCAGCCCGGACGAGTACAACCGGCTCCAGCGCGAGGAATCGTTGGGAATGCGTGAAGCAAAGAGCAAAGCCGACGCTGCGTTGGCAGCCCTGCCCGCGGTAACCATACCCGATTTCAAAAGCGATGTCGATCTTATTCTCTATACGCACAAGATGCTGCGCGAAGCATCGCCGGAAGAATTGGAATCGTACCTCATGCGTGTGCTGGCGCCGGGATATTTCCTGGAGGGTAGCACGGTTATGCTCACGCAGCAGGGAGCCGACATCATCAACCGCGTCGTACGCCTTGCGCATAAACTGAATATCACCTACGGTGAAGCCTACTGCGCCGATCCGGTCGTGGCGCACAGCCAGCCCGGGATGATGGAGTTCTACAGCAAGGCCACGAAGGGGAAGACTCGCATTGCGGTGGGAAAATTCGGTGGCACGTACAGGGAAGGGGTCCTGGTGGATCAGAAATGGAAGATCAAGGACATCTCGCTGTTCATTCCCAACAAGGCGAATGAAATCGCCTACATACGCTCGTTCAGCGATCCGAACAAGCTCTGCCCGAAAGCGAAACCGACTGTGAAAATCACGTGGAATACCATTAACCTGTCCGAGGTGAACGCGCACGTTGCGTTCCCGGATCAGCAGCCGAAGAAGACCGCGAGAGAAGGCAAGCAGTTCAGCTACCTGCTCAACCACGCCACCGGAACGTACATGGTCACGGCCTGGAAGCTGGGGAAAACCGTGTCGGCGGGAGACGCCGCGAAAATGATCGATAACGTCACGAACAATTTCGTAAAGAACATCAAGTACAACGTGACGAGTAAGCGGTTGTATCGCTACAAGGGCAACAGGGGAAAAGACCTTACGATGCAGTCGGGAGACAACGTCATCCGCTACAAGATTGTAGTTGTCGGAGAGATCTTGTACCAACTCGTTTACAGCACGACCAAGCAGGCGATCAACAAGGAAGCTGAAAACAAATTCTTTGGTTCATTTACAGTAACCGGTGGATAACTTTTGAAGAATGAACCGCGAGCCACAATCCGAGCATCTTCTTCGAAAAGAATATTTTTTGCGCTTGTGCCCCTGATCATTTACTTTAGGGAAAACCATTGTGTTATGCGGATTGGTGTTATCAACGTTCTGTCATTTGGACCAATCTTTCACGCATAACGGAAGTATCCATTGAGCACGAATCGACCGTAACCGATTCCCGGCACCGGGCTCATGGATGAAGTAAGTGGGTATTATTCAGGAGTGATGTACATGCGGTCTCTCGGGTTTCTCGGTTTCCTCGGATTTGCGGGCTTACTGGGATTTATAAAGGGTATGGAGGCGTTGTTCGGCTTGTTCGGTCTGTTCGGGTTCCTCGGTTTCTTCGGGTACCAGGATCGACCGAAAGACGACTGAATACCATCTGAAAAACGAAATACACGCCGGTGCATGCAAGCGGTTCACGTGTAACCGAGCGCAGGATTTTTGTATCAGCAATATCATTGCTGTTGACTTCGAAATACGACGATGCGCAATTCTTTTCTGGCATTCGGCAGTTCCGTCTTCGTTCGGAACGTAGTATATTGATCTGTACAAAGCGCATCCACTTGATTTACGAGGGAGGGTCGGCTCCATGAAAAAAGCATATCTCGTCGTTGTTCTTCTTTTTGTTTCCTGTGAGGGCATCGACGACAGCAACAGCGGGTACGTGATGACCGAGATCACGGACGATTACAGTCACATCAGCGACCCCGTCGCGCGTTGGAAAGCGTACGGGCTCAGTGACTACGTCGTTGAACAAAGTCGGAATGCATTTACCAACGAGTACAATGGTTCCTACAAAGTCGTGGTCAGGAATGGCGTCGTCATCGACGTTCTGACCCTGGATGACCGGCCGTTGGAATGGGAAGCCCGCGAGGTGTTCCGATCCGTGGAACAATTATTTCTCATGGCCGACAGTCTTCCTTCAAGCAAGATGGAGTGGTACCTGATCGAGTACGATTCGACGTACGGATATCCAAAGGAAATTATCGTTCGCCCCGTCGTGCGCGCACTGGATATACAATTCGGATACTCGACGAGAAAGATTTACCGGCTGGTTGGATGGTAAATGGATATCGTTACAATGAAGCTGTCCGCTTTCCCCGGCGAACACACTCCTGATTATATTTCGTAGCACATGCATCAGGATTCCCCCACGAGACGCGTGTCGCCCCTGTCACAATCATGTCTTTCATATCTATTGGAACCTGACCTATGAGAATACGTGTCATTTTCGTCGGTCTGCTGTTTCTCTTGGCGGGCCGGGTGTACCTTGCGGCGCAGGACACAACCGATTCTTATCTGTGGTTGGAAAATATTGAAAGCGAACGCGCCTTGGACTGGGCCCGCTCGCACAACGAAGCCACGCTGGCCGCACTGAAAAGCCATCCCGTTTTCGACAGCATTTACGAGAAGTGCCTGGAGATCTATGATTCTAAGGAGCGCATTGCCTATCCCTCGTTCCGGGGTCGATACCTCTATAACTTCTGGCAGGACGCGGAGCACGAACGCGGTGTTTGGCGGCGAACCAGCATGGAGGAATATCGCAAGCCCGTGCCATTGTGGGAAGTTGTCCTGGACCTCGACGACCTCTCGCGGACGGAAAACGTTAAATGGGTATTCAAAGGCGTAAGCTGGCTCTACCCTGATTTCCGGCGGTGCATGGTGAGGCTTTCCCGCGGTGGTGGCGACGCGGTGGTCATTCGTGAATTCGACCTGGAAAGCAAGAAGTTTGTCGAGAACGGTTTTACTATGGAAGAAGCCAAGGGCTCCGTGTCCTGGAAAGACGAGAATACCTTGTACGTTTCCAGTGGGGCGGCCGGCGGCGCGACGACCTCGTCCGGGTACGCCCGTACCGTTCGCGTATGGAAACGGGGCGCTTCCCTGGCCTCTGCACCGGTGCTGTTCGAGGGTAAAGAGAAAGACGTGAGCGTATGGGGCGGTGTGGTGCATACACCGGAGCGGGATTACGAGTTCTTTTCCCGTGGAATGACCTTCTACACGTCCCGACGGTACGTCCGGGAAAACGGAAAGATGATAAAACTCGACATTCCGGAAGACGGTGGTTTTGAAGGCTTCTTCGCGAACCAGCTCCTGCTCAGTCTCAAAACCGACTGGACGGTCAACGGCGCGACGTACCACCAGGGCTCGCTCATCAGCCTCGACTACGACAAGCTGCTGGAAGGGCGGCACGAAGTATCAGTGATTGTAACACCGGACGAGAGATCGAGCGTGGAAAGAGTTACCCGAACCAGGAATTTCCTGCTGGTCGGCATGCTGGTCAACGTGAGAAGCGTGTTGTACAAGTATCGTTTCGAAAAGGGTGAATGGATCCGCTCAAAGGTTGACGCACCGGATTACGGCAGTATTCGCATCGTGGCCACGGACGAGGAAACCGACCGGTTTTTCTTCACCTATGACAGCTTCCTGGAGCCCACAACCCTGTACCTGGTAAATGATACTTCAATTGCAAAAGTGAAAAGCCTGCCAGCGTTTTTCGACGGGAGCAAGTACGAGGTGAAGCAGTACGAAGCCACGTCCGAGGACGGAACGCGCATCCCGTTCTTCGTCGTGCAGGCAAAGGGAACAGCATATGACGGGAAGAATCCGACGTTGCTCTACGGGTACGGCGGATTCGAAATCGCCATGCGCCCGCGCTATTCGGCTACGATAGGAACTTCCTGGCTGGAGCGAGGCGGCGTGTACGTACTGGCCAACATCCGCGGTGGCGGGGAATTCGGTCCTCGCTGGCACCTGGCCGCATTGAAAGAGCACCGCCAGCGCGCCTTCGACGACTTTATCGCCGTGGCGGAGGAGTTGATCAAGAAGGGAATCACCTCGCCTGAGCATCTCGGCATCATGGGCGGAAGCAACGGGGGGTTGCTCGTAGGCGCGGTGTTTACTCAGCGCCCGGAGTTGTTCAACGCCGTGGTGTGTCGCGTTCCCCTTCTCGATATGAAGCGGTACAACAAGCTCCTTGCCGGAGCGAGCTGGATGGGTGAATACGGCAATCCGGATGTTCCGGAAGAATGGGAGTACATCAGGAAGTACTCGCCGTATCACAACCTGCGTCCCGGCATGAAGTACCCGGTGGTATTCTTCAGCACCTCGACACGCGACGACCGGGTCCATCCCGGACACGCCCGAAAGATGGTCGCGAAAATGGAAGACATGGGTTACAAGGTGTACTACTACGAGAACATCGAGGGCGGTCACGCGGCGGCGACCACAAACAAGCAGCGGGCGTTTAGTAGCGGATTGGTCTTTACGTATCTTCTGGCGCAGTTGAAATGAGTGTTCTTGCTCCGTGTTTCCCGTGTCCCCGTTGCGGTTGGTTACCACGTTTCAGTAAGACTTTCCTGTCGTCATTGCGAGGGCGAAGCCGACGCAATCCGTGAATTTGAACGAGTTTACAGCCGCTGTAGGCTGGCTTACAGAGTATTATTAATCTCACAATAACCGGAGAAGGAATTGGATTACTCATCTGCTCATGATACCGAGAAAAACAGGACTCAACCGTCAACCTTTCTGATTGTCCTATTGATCACCCTCATGGCAAGCTTGAACGTCCATTCGCAAACCATTTTCTTCCAGGAGCATTTCGAGGACACGGATTTTGCTTCCCGGGGATGGTATGACAATAACGGTTTGAAGTTGTCAACTGCCGAGCACGTGGCCGGAAGCAAGAGCTCGGTCGAATTCCATTTCTACAAGGGAGCGACCACCCCCACTTCGGGCGGCGCCATACGGCATGCATTTCCCGAGACGGAGGAAGTCTACGTCAGCTACTACGTCAAGTACAGCGAGAACTGGGAGGGTTCGAATCGACCGTACCACCCGCATGAATTCCTGGTACTGACCAACAAGAACGGCGTTTGGACCGGCCCTGCCTACACGCGGTTGACCGCCTACATCGAGCAGAACGAGGGTGAGCCGCTGCTGTCCATACAGGACAGCGAGAACATCGACGAGTCGAACATCGGCGTCGATTTGACGCGGGTGACGGAAAACAGGGCGTTGGCTGGATGCAACGGCGACAGCGACGGGCACGGGGAAGGCGACTGTTACCGCGTCGGTTCGGTTCACCGCAACGGCAAGCAGTGGAGGGCCGGCAGCGTGTATTTCCGGGACGATCGCGGCGATTACTACAAGAACGACTGGCATTTCATCGAGGCGTATTTTCGTCTCAACAGTATCGTCGACGGCAAGGGCGTGGCCGACGGAGTCGTGTCGTACTGGTATGACGGCCGGTTGATCATCCACCATGACGACGTCATGCTTCGGACCGGCCAGCACCCGGACATGAGGTTCAACCAGTTTCTCATCGCCCCCTGGATCGGCGACGGTTCCCCCGTGGATCAGACGTTCTGGGTGGATAACCTGACCGTGGCGACGTCGAGAGTTGTTACCCACGTCAATGCCGATCCTTACCGGGACGGTGCAACTCATGCTTTCTCGCTGCTGCAAAATTATCCCGACCCGTTCACCGCTGTAACACGCATCAGGTACACCCTGTCGTCCGCCACCCACGTCAGGCTGACGGTCTTCGATGCCCTGGGCCGGAGAATTCGGACACTGGTGAATGACCGGCAATCCGCGGGAAGTCACGGGGTAACATTCGATGCCGGCGGGTTACCTGGCGGCGTGTATTTTTACAGGCTCACGACGGGCACCTTTCAGAAAGTAAGAAGGATGATCCTCGCCAGGTGAGCCGTGTGTGGATGTGCAAAACGGAACGTAAGACCGAGTGAAGAGAATACGGTGACAGGTAATCAGTTGATGCAGCGCGTAGTGGAACGACACGGCCTGGTATCGGAAACCCAAAACCTGATTTCCATACACCTTTTGCAACAATGAAAACCGTCAAGACCACATTTCCAATCCAGCTCTTTCTCGTAGCGTTACTCTTGGCCAGTTGCAGCAGCAACGAAACCGCTCCTCCCGCTCGTGTCGGTCTGGAAGATCCGGTGTTCAATTATATCTCGGACGACTGGATTCCCCAGTATTACAAGATGAGCATGAACAGCATCTGGCAAGCGGAAGGAATTAACCGGCAGGGCTTCAATTACTACTTCCTGCCCAAAGCAGTCGCTCCCAACGCCTGTTCCGAGCGTTTCAACCCGGCTTCGAAGTACTTTCAATCCTGGTTCGGAACCTACACCATCGCGGACAACCAGGATGGCGTTTACGCCGTAGTGAACGACGACCTGGTCGTCGATGAGATCATCCGCCTGGCCATTGCAGACCAGAGGGCCTGGCTCAGGAACTTCGCCGG